>NZ_RSAM01000019.1:0-56814 GCF_009377945.1 Salinivibrio sp. VYel1
TGGCTCTGGCTCTGGCTCTGGCTCTGGCTCTGGCTCTGGCTCTGGCTCTGGCTCTGGCTCTGGCTCTGGCTCTGGCTCTGGCTCTGGCTCTGGCTCTGGCTCTGGCTCTGGCTCTGGCTCTGGCACGGTATTGACTTCGCTTTCGCTATCAGATGCAAGGGTTTCTTGCGGTTGTTGCGAGTTCGCCTCATCAATCGATGTTTCTACCGATGTGGTTGACTCTGCCGTCTCTTCCGCCACGTCTGGCGCAGTCGTTGGTGACGCTTGTTCTGGTTCAGGCTGTGTCTGGTCTTTTTTCCGACCCAGACCCAACCATGACATAAATCCACGTTTCTTTTTTTCTGCCATTGGCAAATCCTAAAGCATGCTTGATACAATCAGCGGCTCAATACCGAATCGGCATAGTCTATCACCTTCTTTACGGTCAAAAAATCTATGGTTAAACGCGCCAACCGCAAATCTTCATCAGCTCACGCTTCCCGTGGGGCTGGAGCTGTTCGTATCATTGCTGGCCGCTGGCGTGGCCGTAAGCTTGTCGTGCAAGACGCACAGGGGTTACGCCCCACTACCGACCGGGTGAAAGAAACCGTATTTAATTGGCTGGCGCCCCATCTTCCGGGAGCGCGCTGCTTGGATGTATTTGCGGGCAGTGGTGGACTGGGCTTTGAGGCGCTCTCTCGTGGCGCGACTTGGACGCAGTTTTGCGAAAAAAACCCCGTAGCGGCCAAACAACTTCGAGATAACCTCGATCAGCTTGGCGCAGAGAATGCGCAAGTAGATAGCACAGATGCACTGACTCTACTCGCCGCGCCACCGCAAAACGGCCCATTCGATGTGGTCTTTGTCGATCCCCCGTTTCATCAAGGGTTGCTTAACGACACCTTGGCTGCGCTCGCAAACAACGGATGGCTCGCACCTGGGGCATGTATTTACGTTGAAGCGGAAAGTGAGCTGGATGACTATCACGTACCAGGAAACTGGCACTGTCATCGTGAAAAACGTGCAGGACAAGTCAACTTCCGTCTATATTTCAACGACCAAACGTAAGAGACACACTATGAAAGGACTAATTCTACTCGCCAAAGCCGCCATCGCCTTTGTTTGGATCGTCTTACTGGCCAACATCGTTCACCCGTTTCCAGGGGTGGCCGCCATGGCGCTCTATATCATGACCGGCTTTTTGTTGGTGATGCATGGGCTACAAATGCTGATTTTCTTGGGAGCATTTGGCGACAAAATTACCATGACGCGCTGGGAAAAATGGTCAATCCTGATTTTTGGGATTTTTGCGCTGCTCGATATTCGCCGCAAGCATATGATGTAAGTGTCATTCGCGACTATGCTGGCATTGCCAGCATAGTTCAAAACTGCCGGCGTTCTCTTCTCCACAGTGCTGGCATACCCAGTGTGTCTCGCTTTGCGCTTCATACGCCTGCAGTAATTGCCTTGCTTGAGCGACATTTTCTGGGGCAACCCATAAGGTTACGCCTTGCACATCAGTGGGTAACTCGCCCACTGCCGCACTCAGCGCTTCGCCTTTCAATACACAATCAATACGATGGCTGGATAACAGGCCTTTTAAGCTGTGCGCCTCCAAGGTGTTCATCGCTTGATAGACTTTTTCCATCTCACCCTCCTTGGGCGATCACTACCGAGGCACTGATCAGTGCTTGCGCTAAAAAATAGCTCGACATCACCATCGCTTGTGCCGCACGAAATTCGCCCTTAAAACGCGCAAACGCCAGCACGGTATCTGACACCATAAAACAGATAGCACCGGCCAGTGCGAGTGCCGCCGCGGGGGAGTGAGTATTGAGCCAGTATTCACCGGCCGCCCATACCATCTGGGTGATCACGGCAATATACACGGCCACAGGCAGCGCGAGCTGCCCTAAGTTTGGGAGCAGTAAAAGAAAGACGATAATGCCCAGGCCAGACAACATGGCGGGCAGCCACCATACCATATGGCCGTCAAATTGCGCCCAAAACGCGAAGATATAGACCAGGTGTGCGAGTAAAAAACTGGTTAACCCCTGCACAAACCTGTCTTTGGGGAGCATTAAAAAGACATCGCCCACCACAGAGAGCAATAGCGCGACGAAGACCCATTGCGCATAATGAGAGACGCTAATGTGAGTGCCCACTATCGCCATGAGCATCACAATAGTCAGCGGTTTAAAAAGATAAAACTGCCAACGTGGGCCCCGGTAGGCTGCGGAGATATGCAGCAGTCCAGAACAACAGACAGCGAACCAGCTCCACATGAGTATCATTCCTTTCAAGACAAGAACGCCAAGTCTAGGCTGGCTGGCGGAGATGTCCAGCGTCCCTTGATGAGAACAAGATCCAGTTTAAAAAAATCGTAACGTTAACCGTGGGGTGACAACCGATTATTGTGGTTAGCTAGCCACTCCATTGCGGCCACACTTGCGCGTAAAAACCAATTGCCCCCGCGGTAAACAGCAGGATAAGCCCCGCGGCAAGCCGCCAAATCAATCGGTTGCTTCGCGGTACTAATTCTGACTCACAATACTTACTCACCGATATAAATTCACGTATATCGTCCACTTCGTAACCCTCTTCATGAACGACCTTGTTACGAATAGTGGCGACAAAGCGCAGTTTTTTGATCACATCATGCGGCAGGCGTTTTTGGCTACTGTCGATGAGCTGATGGAGCCCCTTCCCTTCGGCGTGATAGTGCTCACGCAGCAAGCCTTCTAGGCGCTTACTGTGTTTAATCACGACTGCGACGTCATCCATGGTCTCTCTCCTTACCAGCTCCCATTTTATGAGTATGGTGGTTTTTATACCATTTAGGGGCATCAGGCTTCATGATTGCGATCTGATCCTGTCATCCTATATTCAATCAGTTATGACCGCCGTTGTCGTCAAAAGTGTCATCATTTATGGCACCAACCACGCGGTGGCGCGATATCGTTGCAATACAGCAGTGGTCAGCGCCGCCCCCGCAAAGGCATATAACGTCAGCAAGGGGATCCAAACCAGAGCGGGCGATAAAGTGGGCCAGTAAGCCCTGACGGGCCAAAGAAACACGGGGTGAATCAAGTAGATCCCCAGGCTATAACGACTCAGGGTTGCAACCCACGATGGTGTCGCTTTATTCGCTCGCCAATGTTTGACGGCAAGGAAAAGTGCCGCACTAATCAGCACCGTGTTGATCGTGGTATACGATAACCAACCCTCAGTGATATAACGCTGATGCGCAACACTGGTGGTTAACACGTGATACTCGGTCATACCCAAAGCCAGTAAGCCCAGCGCCCACCACAGTAACAACGCACGTGGCGCTTGGTGTAGCCAATAGCCTAACCATAAGTAGCCGCCATAGAGGATAAAATCATTCCGCCACCAGCCATGCGCGCCGGTTAAATACCAAGCCGTTAAGCTTATCCATGCTAATCCGATAAAAGCCACTGACCATGACGGTAAGCGTGGCATTAACGGGCGTAGCAATGGCACCCACAGCAACAACGGGATGTAATAGTAGAAAAAGCCAAGGTGATAATAAGTTTCATGCTGAGGGGCCGCGCCCAATGTTTGGGTGACGGTCTGCCACGAAAAACCATCCGGCGTCAGTCCAGACAGACACGCAAACGCGAACGACCACACCAGAAAGGGCACCACCACCTTAACCACGCGGCGACGGATAAAATGGCGCAAGCGGAAAGGCCGCGTCGACGAGAGCAGCAGTAAGCCCGAAACCATAATAAAAATCGGCACCGCCCAGCGACTTGCACTGTTTAGCCCTACCGCGACCACCCAATCACTCAGCGCAATATCACCAATTTGAAACCGATACGGGCCGAGTACATGAATCGCCACCACGAAAAAGGCAGCGAGGACACGCAATATGTCGAGGTAATCAATATGTGTCTGTGTTTCAGTCTGTTGCATTTGTTAACACTTTTAACCAGTGACCGGATCGAGCACGCATCCATCATACGCCAACTTCGCGTCAAATGATGTCCGTTAAAGTCATTATCCAGTCAAATATGTTTCTTTTTTGCCTTATTAGCAGCACGTAGATCGAGGTTTACGCTCACTAACTAGCTTTTAATCTTGCTATTTAAGTTAAAAAACAATTAACATTCGGCCTCCTTTTCCCATAGACGGGAAATGCAGTACAACGAAGGAGACCAACCCCATGCACTCAAGTACCACAGAGCAACAAGGTGGGCCGCACAAGCGCACACTGTTTACGCGCTTTCTCGATACCGTCGAGTGGCTCGGCAACCTGCTCCCTCATCCAGTGACCTTATTCGCGATTTTCTGTGTCGCTATCCTGATCGCCTCGGGTGTCGCTGGCTACTTTGATGTGTCTGTCGCCGATCCTCGCCCAGAGGGCGCAAAAGGACGTGCGGCAGATGGCATGATTTATGTGCAAAGCCTGCTCAACGCCGAAGGTTTGCAAATGATCGTCACCAACTTGGTGAAAAACTTTACCGGCTTTGCCCCACTCGGCACCGTGCTGGTGGCCATGCTCGGTGTGTCGGTCGCAGAACATTCAGGACTGCTGTCAGCCTCCATGCGCGGCCTGGTAATGGGCGCGTCGCGCCGTACCGTCACCTTTACCATTGTCTTTGCCGGTATTATCTCGAATACGGCTTCAGAGCTCGGTTACGTGGTTTTAATCCCGCTTGCCGCGATGATCTTCCATTCATTAGGCCGTCATCCATTAGCCGGGCTTGCCGCAGCGTTTGCCGGGGTATCAGGTGGTTACTCTGCTAACTTGTTGTTGGGAACTGTCGACCCCTTGCTGTCGGGGATCACCGAGTCAGCCGCGCAAATGATTGACCCAGACTACATCGTTGGGCCCGAAATGAACTGGTACTTTATGTTCGTTTCTACCTTCTTCATCGCGATTGTTGGTGCGTGGATCACCGATAAGATTGTCGAGCCTAAGCTGGGCCAGTATGACCACGACCAAGCCTCTGAAGATGTCGCCGCCGCCTCCGCGAGCAAGCTTAATGATGACGAGAAACGCGGTCTTCGTAATGCCGGGATTGCGGTGCTGATTGTCAGCGGCATTTTAGCGCTCACCATCGTCCCAGAGTGGGGACCACTGCGTCACCCCGAGACCAATGAAGTGGCAGGCTCGCCGTTTTTGAAAGGCATTGTTGCCTTTATTATGGTGTTCTTTGCCGTTCCCGGTATTGTGTTTGGCCGTACCGTCGGCACCATCAATAACGATCGCGACGTGATTGATTCGATGTCTAAGTCGATGAGCGCCATGGGCATGTATATCGTGCTGGTGTTTTTCGCGGCGCAATTTGTGGCGTTCTTTAAATGGACCAATTTTGGCCAAGTGATTGCGGTCGGCGGCGCTGACTTTTTGCAAACCATCGGTTTAACAGGGCCAGCATTATTCTTTGCCTTCATCTTGATGTGTGGCCTGATTAACCTCTCGGTCGGCTCGGCATCGGCGCAGTGGGCCATCACCGCCCCCATCTTTGTACCTATGTTGATGCTGGTCGGTTATGCCCCAGAGACGATTCAATCAGCCTACCGGATTGGCGATTCAGTGACCAACATCATTACCCCGATGATGAGTTACTTCGGGCTGATTCTGGCGGTGGCGTGTCGCTATGTGAAAAACCTTGGCATAGGCACCTTGATTGCCACCATGTTGCCTTATTCGATGATCTTTATGGTGGGATGGAGCATTCTATTCTACGTATGGGTTTTCGTGCTCGGTCTGCCCGTTGGCCCTGGTGCAGAAACCTACTACAACTTCAACCAGTAACGTATCGTTATTCGGTGTTAAGGCAAGCGCTCGCGCTTGCCTTTTCTTTTTGGCGCGGCGCTTTTCCCATAAGTGTCATTTTCATCCATCCTTTAAGACGGTTATAGTAAACCTATCTCAGTGATGGTAAACCAAGATGACAGATCTCGCCGACAGTAAGGATCAGCCGGCTTTTGACGCGCACTCTCTCGCCCGTGAAGCAGTGCTGAGCGACGCATTTAAGCACCACATAACACCTTTTTGGCAACAGCGTGAACAAGGCTACTTCCACGGGGAAGGAGGGCTACGTTTACACTGGTGCAGCTTTACCCGTCCGCAGAATAGGCAAGCGGTCGTGGTGGTCAATGGCCGCATTGAAAGCGTGATGAAGTATCAAGAGATCTTTTATGACCTCGTTCAGATGGGCTATGACGTTTACAGCTTTGATCACCGCGGCCAAGGTTTGTCCGAGCGGCTCGTGATCAAACCGCGCGATCTGGGTCATGTCGAACGCTTTGACGACTATGTCACTGATCTGGCGACCTTCATGCAGTTTATCGGGGCGCACCGACAGTACGACCATACCTTTATGCTCGCCCACTCTATGGGCGGGGCCATCGCCGCACTCTATGCGCATCGATTTCCCCACGCGATAGACGGGCTTGCAATGACCGCGCCGATGTTTGGCGTGCACGTCAGCCCGTGGCTTGGACGTATCGCGCCTTGGTTGTGTCGTTCGCTGGCGCGCTATCAGCATCCACCACGGTTTGGGCCCGGACAAGTTGGTTATCGTCATGTGCCGTTTGAGCAAAACCGCCTGACCCATTCTCGCGCACGGTATGCCTGGTTTCGTCAGCTCTACATCAACCAACCTCAACTGCAGATCGGCGGGCCTAGCGCTCGCTGGATTGCCGAGGGAATGGCCGCAGCCCAGCACTGCTTAGCCATCGCCCCCCAATTGGCCACTCCGACACTCATTTGCCAAGCTGGCGGCGAGCAGATTGTGTCTAATCCCGCGATGGCCGAGTTCCATTTTTTACGCCGGCAAGCCAATCAGCCGAGTCAATGGCAGTTTTTTCAAGGCTCACGACATGAAATCTTGTTTGAAACCGATACACATCGGCTGGCAGCGTTCACGGCCATCGATGATTTTTTTCAACGTCAGAGCCAACACTAAAAGCGGAAATCGCTCAGTGAGAGGGTTCCCTTTTTCACCGTCGTCAGTTGCAGTAGACTCAAACATACTGTGATTGTGATCGCCTAACTAATGAGGACATGATGTACAAACTCGTCGCTTCCGATCTCGATGGTACCCTGCTCACCCCCGAGCACAGTATCGCGCCCTATACCAAACAGGTGTTGGAACAACTGCACCAGCAAGGCATCCATTTTGTGTTTGCCACGGGTCGTCATCATGTTGACGTAGCGAGCATTCGTGAAACCGTTGGCATTCCTGCATACATGATCACCTCCAATGGCGCACGCGTACATGACAGTGATGACAACTTGGTATTCCAACACAATGTTGACCCTGAGATTGTTGCCAACCTGATTAACGAGGTGAAGCAGGATCCGACCGTCACCATTCACCTCTACCGCGATAATGACTGGCTGCTGAGCAAAATGGATGAAGAGCTCGCCCGCTATCATAAAGACTCTGGCTTTAACGCCCAGGAGTTTGATGTGAACAACCCACCGGTCGATAACATCGCGAAGATTTTCTTTATTCGCCACGATCACGACCATCTACTCAAATACGAGCATCAGTTTTTGTCGCAGTATGGCGAGAACATCAGCGTGGCATTTTCGACGCCATTCTGCCTGGAAGTAATGGGCAATGGGGTGTCCAAAGGCGCCGCGTTAGAGGAAGTGGCGCGTCGTCATCAGCTCAACTTGGCGGACTGTATCGCGTTTGGCGATGGCATGAACGATGTCGAAATGCTACGTGCCGCCGGACAAGGCTTGGTAATGGCCACCGCACAAGCGCGCGTCAAGGCCACCCTCTCAGATAAAGCCATTATTGGTAGTCATGCTGATGAAGCGGTGGCGCGCTATTTGAAAGCGCACCTATTAGACTCACTTTTATAAGCGACCTGGCTCACACCGTGAGCCAACAGGCGCCTGATGGCGATGCACTATTCCCCCGCCATCGCCAGGATCGCCTGCCATTGCGCTGCGGTAACCGGCATCACACTCAGTCGGTTACCTTTTTTCACTAACGGCATCTCGGCCAGCGCCGGATTTTGCTTCATCTCTGCCAGTGCAATTAACGGCACATGACGCTGATATTCCACATCCACCATAAACCAACGTGGGGTTTCAGGTGTGGCTTTCGGATCAAAGTAGCCGCTATCTGGCTCAAATTGGGTATGATCGGGATAACAAGCGCGGACCACGGTCGCCACACCGGCGACACCCACTTGTTTGCACGAGGAATGATAAATCAGCACCTCATCGCCCACTTTGACCTCATCACGCAGCATATTACGCGCTTGATAATTGCGCACCCCTTCCCAGCATGAAACCTTTTGCTGCTTTAGTGTGTCTATCGAAAAGGTATCTGGCTCTGTTTTAAATAACCAATAACTCATGCTAGCTTGCTCTTAATCGGATGGTGGCGGCAATCTTGCCCTGCCTGCATTCAGGGCGCAAGCCTGCCTACCCTCGCTCAGTACAAGGAGTTTTTCGTGCCATCTCTTCGTCCCCTTATCATCACCTCGATGAGTTTGCTTGCCCTCGCCGGGTGCGGTAGCACCTCTGGTCCGGTAGAACTGGGCCATCGTAGCGACAAGGTTTCAACCGGCTTGGTTCACACGCCGCAACCTTTTATGCAAACCGGCCGCATCTCTGTCAGCCCAGAAACGGCCAGCTTCACGCCGTGCGGCAGTCAAAAACAGTACTGGCTTGATTTAACCGCTGACCAACGCGCGACCTTATCGCAGCAGTCCGGTCCGGTATACAGTGAGTTTGAGGGCTATTTCACACCTGTGTCACGCCGCGGGTACAGTGCCGACTACCCTGCTGCGGTGACCATGACCCGCTTAAATATGCTCACCAGCGAATTAGAGGGATGCGCACAACCGCGTAATACCTTGTTGGCGGAAGGCCAGACCCCTACCACCTGGTCAGCCGCTGTCGGCCAAGGGCATCTGGCATGGGAAAGCGAGCAAGACTCACAAGAGCGCCCGCTCAGCGGACAAAGCATGAGCCAAGAGCAGGCACAATTCCGTGCTCAACAAGCCGCTTTAACGCTTAGCGCCCAAGGCTGCCAACAAAGCGCCAACACCCTCTATGGCTGGCAAGCACGCTTAAAAACGGCGAAAGGCACTTACCAAGGGTGTGCGATCTTACCTTCCGTGGATACCAGTCAGCATTGGGCGGGAGAATACCAAGGTACCAG
This sequence comes from Salinivibrio sp. VYel1, assembly GCF_009377945.1. Lineage (NCBI taxonomy): Bacteria > Pseudomonadati > Pseudomonadota > Gammaproteobacteria > Vibrionales > Vibrionaceae > Salinivibrio > Salinivibrio sp. VYel1. The sequence goes on from NZ_RSAM01000019.1 coordinate 9,147, forward strand.
CCAGTCGCCCGGCCAACCGACACTGACCACCAAACTGACGTTGCTGCCCGATCATAGCGCCATCACCAGCTACCACCCACAAGGGGAAGCGGTGACCAAAGAAACCGGGATTTGGCAGCCAGTCGGGGATAACCAAGTCCAGGTACTCACCACCCGCAGTGGCGAGCAAATGGTGGTGTCTGAGCGCATATATACACGTAACGGGTTTACCCTCTCCGCCTCCGAGGAAACCTTTAATGGCAACACCTACTCATTAGGTCACGACGGCTTAACGCTGAGGCTCAAAGTCGGGGATGCCGTGAACGTATCAAACCAAACCGGCATGAAAGGCAGCGCCGAGAAAAACCCGCGCGTTGAGAAAGCACTCAAAGACTACCTTAGCGATAATGGCCAAACCGGCCCTCTCACTTATCGCTGGCTTACCCACGACCTCAATCAAGACGGGCAAGCTGAGCTATTGGTCTTGACCGACAGCTGTGGCAGTGGCGGCTGCACCTTATTGGTGTTTAAAGGCGAGGCGCAAGGCTGGCAGTTTAATAGCCGCATGACACTGGTGCATGTGCCCCTTTTATTAGCACGCAGCCAAAGCCAGGGCTGGCATGATTTGGTCGTGCCAGTCGGTGGCGGTGGTGCGCCGGCCGGCCACCATGTGATGCGATTTGATGGGCAACGTTATCCACTCAACCCCAGCACTGCACCTCGCGCGCCCAAACCGGATAGCTCAGACACGGCATTATTTGCCGATGGCATCTATGCCACCCAACAAGGGGCGGTATTAGGCGAAGAATAACGTAGACACGAGCGCCCGTGGCACGCGGGCTCGCATTCCTTGTCGGACTTGCGCAAAATAGCAACCTGACACCTTGAGGAGAGTCTGATGGCCCGTTCGCCCTGCATCCAATGCGGTTTTACCTATCACTGTATCTGTCACTGCTATTGGCCGCTGGAAAGCCAATTGCAATGCGTGCTGGTGATGCACGAAAACGAAGCGGCGCGCCAATCCAACACCGGCAAACTGGTTAAAGCGGCGCTGCCCCACACTCAGATAGAGATTTGGCAACGCAAACAACCACCGCAAGCCTTGCTCGACAGCTGGGCGCGCGGTGATGTGTCACCTTGGTTGTTGTTTCCCAGTGACGATGCCGTCCCCGCCGATAGACTGTTCGCTGACGCGGTTCGGTCTATCTCTTGCGCGGATAGGTTAGTTTCTTGCACGGATAGTTCAGCTTCTTGCGCAGAGGCATTAGCCGCCACCAATGCACCTCGCGCGCCGTTACAGTTTGTGGTGCTGGATGCCACTTGGCAGCAGGCGCGAAAAATGCTCAATAAAAGCCCGTGGCTCAATGGTCTGCCACGGGTCAGTTTGCCGTCGACAGCCGACTCGCAATATACGCTCAGGCGCAACCAGCCACCGGGACACCTGTGTACCAGTGAAGCGGTGAGTGCATTACTACGAAGCCAAGGCGACGTGAACGCCGCCACGCAGCTGGACCATTTTCTTGTCCACTTTATGGAGAGCTACGAAGCCGATCGCCACCATCACACTACACCGCTCCCCGCCCCCAAGATGCTGACGTCAAACGCGTGAACAAAAAAACGCCGAGCACAGCGCGCTGCCATGCCCGGCGTTTACGTCGTTTATGGGCTACAGCTTAAAGCGGCTGATCTCTTGCTCGAGGCTATGAGAAAGCTCGGATAACGTCGCGGCTTGACGCGCGGCTTCATCCGCTTCGGTCGATAGCTCATTGGACACATCGCGAATGCCCTCTGAGTTACGGGTGATCTCCGCGGTGACGCTCGATTGCTCTTCCGCTGCCGAAGCAATTTGGGTGGCCATATCGCTAATTTGGCTCACCGCCGCGACAATCTGGCTCAAGCTTTCGTTCGCCGCGCTCGCATCTTCCACACTGGCATGCGCACGTTGCTGGCTATCTTGCATCATGGTCACCGCGCGACCGGTTGCCTGCTGCAAGGTATCAATCATTTGCTGAATTTCGGTGGTTGAGGCATGGGTACGCTGGCTCAATATCCGTACCTCATCGGCTACCACCGCAAAGCCACGGCCATGCTCTCCGGCGCGTGCGGCTTCAATCGCGGCATTCAATGCCAGCAGATTGGTTTGCTCAGCCACTTCTTGAATGGTCGACAAGATGCTGGTAATGCTGTGCGCATGCTGATCCAGCTCACCAATCACACCGGTCGCCGCTTCCACTTCACGGGCAAGCTCGGTGATCGAGTGCTTACTTTGCTCCACTTGCTGGCCGCCATCATTGGCGACGCTTTCGGTCTCTTGGGCGGTGCGCGCGGTGTTATCGGCATTACCGGCAATATCTTGGGTCGCCGAGGCCATTTCATGGATAGCGGTCGCCACCATATTGATTTCATCTTGCTGATGACCAATCCGGGTGGAGCGCTCTTCTGCTTGTGCTGCGGTTAGCTCGGCTTGTTGCTTGAGCGAGCCAGACAGCTGGCGCAAATGCGACACCATGGTGTGCATGTTGCCGACAAAACGGTTGAAGTTATTGGCGAGCTTACCAATTTCATCATTGCTGTGTGGCTCAAGGCGCTGGGTTAAGTCTCCTTCACCGGAGGCTATTTCTTCTAGCGCGGCGGATACATTGAGCAAGTCACGGAACAACACGTGCATCAACCACGTCACGGCACCGGCCACCAACAAAGTGATCACCACCGCGGTTAGCATTAGGTCGAACAAGGTATCACGCTGGCTGGCGTATTCGGTGCGCTTATCCAGCTCAATCGCCAGTACCCAATCGGTGTTAGGAACCGAGGCAAAATAAAACAGTTTATCAACCCCATCGACAGGCAATTCTACTAGCGATTGCTGTGCCAACGCCTGACGCACGCGGTTTTCATTCAGCTCAGGAGACAGGCTGCGATACGGCTTTAGCAGGCGCGCTTTGTCTTTGTGAGCGAGAAAAGTGCCATCAGCACCTAGCAGCATCGCGTTCGCATTTTTGCCCACTTTTAATTGGGTCACGTCACGGATCAGCTGGTCAATCAACACATCTGCGCCCACCACACCGATTAATTCGCCATTACGACGCACCGGCTCGGCCAAGGTCACCAACATCGCACCAGTAATCGCATCACTGTATGCGGTGGTAATAATCGGGCTACCCGCGCTCACCGCTTGCTTGTACCACGGGCGGGCGCGAGGGTCATAATCATCGCGGTTGCGCTCTGGGCGCGAGCGATACATGGCGCCTTGGGGAGTACCATAATAGATATCGTCAAACCCACCGGCCTCACGTGCTTGCTGTAAATAGCTCACACGATGGCTACTGCTGGTGTAATCGGTAAAGGCACTGGTGATATCAGCACGGATTTGCACCCAACCGCTGATCGATTCGGTCGCCGCATCGGCGATACCACTGACGCGGCTATAGATGCTCGACTGGGTTTGGGCTTGAATTTGGCTTACAGCAAGCCAGGTGAGAAAGGCGGCCATCAGCAATACAGCAGATAAGCATGCCCCAATTAATTTTTGTTTTAGTGATAACTGCATGGGAACGGCTCTCAAAGCAACGACAGGTTAATTCCAAACTCCCCGATAACCGAGGTAGCAATAGTGAACAGCCGTCACCCCGTCCCTAGGGTACCGCGAGCCCATCCTGCGCGTCGCGGGTTCACAGCGCCGGATGATTTTTATCCGACATGGCAAGCGCGCGCTAATGTAACAGCGCGCAACAAAGATTGCCATTTTTTAGACAAAAAACAGTCAACTAGAGAGCACTTAAAATCAAGATCACACATGCTGCCCGGCTACCCAGCCGGAGCTCCAGGCCCATTGGAAGTTATAGCCGCCGAGCCAGCCGGTGACATCAAGCACTTCACCGATAAAATACAGGCCGGGGATATCTCGCGCTTCAAGGGTTTTCGAGGAAATTGCGTGGGTATCTACCCCACCAAGCGTCACTTCTGCGGTGCGGTAACCTTCGGTGCCGTTTGGGGCTATGGACCACTGGTGAAAGTAGTGATGCAGTTGATCGAGCTGTTTGTCATCGAGCTGCTTGAGCGGTTTATCTGGCAAGCTATCGCGCGCAATCAAGACCTCGACCAGGCGTTTGGGGAATAGGCGAGACAGTGAGGTTTTTAAGGTTTGGTTGGGGTGCTTATCACGCATCGCCACCAGCACGTCTTTTAGCGACTCACTAGGGAGTAAATCGATAGTGACCGCTTCGCCCGGCTGCCAAAACGAGGAGGTTTGCAACACCGCCGGTCCCGATAAGCCGCGGTGGGTAAAGAGCAGGTTCTCGGTAAAACACACACCCGATTCAGTGGTGATCGAACACGGCACCGACACCCCGGAAATATCGGCAAAGCGGGTTTTGTCTTCTTGGTGCAAGGTATACGGCACCAAGGCGGCGCGGGTGGGCAGCACTTTTAAGCCAAATTGTTCGGCAAGCTGATAACCAAAGGGGGTGGCGCCGAGCTTGGGCATCGAAAGGCCGCCCGTGGCAACCACCAACGACTGGCAGCGCACCGGCTCGCCATTGAGTTTAAGGCGAAAGCCGGCTTCTTCTTGTTCGATATCATGCACTTCACAGCGATAGCGTTGACTGATGGTGGCTTGGTCGCATTCGGCCAAGAGCAGGTTAACGATATCCTTGGCGCTGTCATCACAAAACAGCTGGCCGTGGTCACGCTCGTGATAGGCCACACCATGGGTGGCCACCAGACCAATAAAGTCCCATTGGCTGTATTGTGCCAATGCGGATTTGACGAAGTGCGGGTTTTCACACAGGAAGTTACTCGCGGTGACATCATAGTTGGTGAAATTGCAGCGTCCGCCGCCTGAGATCAGGATCTTGCGGCCCGGTTTTTTGGCATGATCCACCACCAAAACACGGCGGCCACGTTGGCCTGCTTGTGCCGCACACATCAATCCTGCCGCACCGGCGCCAATCACAATTACATCATACTCAGTCACACGCTTACCTGTTTATTCTCTGCTCACCCTGTGGGAGCGGCATTGTAGCAGCCCGCACGTGAGCGGCAAGCGCGATTTAACGCGCCTGCGCTTCGGGCGGTGGCACCATGGCATCGGCGCCCTGCGCCATCAGGCTTGGATCCATATGCAGCGTACGAGTTGGGAAGGCAATATCCGCACCGTGCTGATGAATAATACCAATCACTTGCAGCAGTACATCCTGCTTCACGCGGTGATAACGTTGCCAGTTCACCGTTTTGGTGAAGGTGTAAATAAAGAAATCGAGCGAATGTGGGCCAAAGCTATTGAAGTTCACAATCAAGGTTTGTCGTGTTTCAATGTCTGGGTGGGCTTCAAGCATGGCATACACATCGTCAATCACCGCGCTGATTTTATCGGCGTCTTGGTAACGTAGTCCGATGGTTTCATAGATGCGGCGGTTGAGCATCCGCGAGGGGTTCTCGACCACCACGTTACTGAATACCGAATTGGGAACGTATAAAGGGCGCAAATCAAAGGTGCGCACCACCGTCATACGAATACCAATTTTCTCCACTGTGCCCTCAATGTTGCGATCCGGCGAGCGCACCCAATCACCGACTTTAAACGGGCGATCAAAGTAAATCATCACCCCACCGAAGAAGTTCGACAGCAAGTCCTTAGCGGCAAAACCAACAATTAAACCCCCGACACCCCCGACGGTCAGTAGACCTGAGACGCTAACGCCCAGGCTTTTCAGCAAGGACAAGACCCCGAAGCACACAAAGAGGGCGCGTAAGACATTCCCCAAGGTATTGATAGTGGTGTGGTCGCGTTTGCTCGTCTCAATCATCACCTGCTCGCCGCTGTTAACTAGGCGTAACAGCACCCAAATGATGACCCAGATCACCACCAAATCTTGCACCAAGGTAAGCCAACTGAGTGAGACATTGCCTAAGGTGTTATCGACAACGATTTCCAGCGAATGAGAGGCTGGCCATAACCAAATCAACACACTTAAAGGCGTATCTATCGCCGGCCAAATGATGTCGTCCCAGCGGGTGATAGTCTTTTCCGCCAAGGCTTTCAGCCGCCCAACCAGTACGTGCCAAATCGTCCATGCAATGGCACTGATGCCCGTTAACGTGACAACATCCGAGATCCATTCCCACGCCGCTGCCTCATGAAGCGACTGCCACCATTGGAGTAGGCTTTGCATGATTCCCTCAATTACGCTGTGATCCGAGTAGTGGCGTCAGGTTAACAAAAAAAATGCTGACCGAGGTCAGCATTTTGTCGAAATTGTTGGCGTCCGCTTACCAGCCCGCAAAAGCGACAAGAAAAAAGGTCGCGAGCAAGGCACCAGACAACGCAGCATTGAGGATGAACAAATGGCGCACTTTGTTGCATTTGCTCACGAATATTTCATCGTGATGATGGAGATACTCCTGACTACGAATGTACTGGTACAAGCGCTTTTGGCGCGAGATATCGCCTTGGGGTGAGAGTGAGAAAAAGTTGTTATCTCCGCGACAAATTTGCTGATAAAGCAGCGGATTCGCGTCGCGCAACATCACAACGAGCGCGCGCAGTGAAGACAGGTAGCGCGCGAAATTAACCAGTGTGACGGTAAAAACTGCCACGATTAGGATATCACCGTTCATAGACCTCTCCCTCCGCTACGCCGGATAGCGCTCAGAGGGAGAGGTAACCAGATTACTGCCCTGCTGAGCCGTCCATCACTGACGTAGACTCTTCAACCGCCATCGATGCCAAGTCTTTGTCAATAAAGAACAGAGCCTTGCCATCTTCGCCGACTAACTCGATCTTATCGAGTATGCCTTTAAACAGCTTCTCTTCTTCATGCTGCTCCGCTACATACCACTGCAAGAAATTGAAAGTAGAATAATCTTGTGTGGTAAACGCAACGTGCGCCAAGCTGTTAATTTTTTCCGTAATCAAGCGCTCGTGTTGATAGGTTTCGCGAAACACTTCGCCCAGTGATGCGAACTCATGACGCGGTGCGTCAATCGAACCCAAAATAGGCATCGCCCCTGTCTCACTGACGTACGTAAAAAGGCGCTGCATATGCTGCATCTCTTCTTGTGCGTGCTTATGCAGGAATCGCGCGGCTCCTTCGAAGCCTTGATCCTCACACCAAGCGCTCATTTGTAAGTATAGATTTGATGAGAAAAACTCCAAATTGATCTGCTCATTGAGCCTGTCAACCATGGCAGGTGCTAGCATATAAAACATCCTCTTTATTTGGGGTTAGCTGCCATTCTGACCAGCAGCACGTTGGTTTTCAAGCGGATCACGCCGACTAACCGCATCGAGACCGAGTCTTGTATCGAATTTATGACTCGTGTCATCGTCGAGTTGTTGATCGGAATGCGATCACAGTGACTGTTTTTTATACGCAAGCTCGCTAAACTGCGATGACAGCCAGATAGAAAAAGGATAACCCTATGTCATACAAGCATATTTTGGTTGCTGTCGATTTGTCAGATGACAGTGAACGCCTGCTCAAGAAAGCCGATGCCTTAGCCAGTGCCCTCGACGCCCAACTTTCCTTAGTCCATATCGACGTTAATTACGCCGAGCTCTACACCGGGCTCATCGACATTAACTTGGTCGAGTCGCGTAACCGTGTGATTGAAGAAGCGCAGCAAAAGCTGAATCAACTGGCCAGTGACGCGCAAAGTCCAGTGACACATACCTTGGTCAGCAGTGGCGATCTTGCCGAAGAAATCACTGAATCGATTCAAAATATGGGGATCGATCTGGTCGTGGTCGGCCATCACCAAGACTTTTGGAGCTCGTTGCTCTCCTCCACCAAGCAGTTACTCAATAAAACACCGGTGGATCTGTTGATGGTGCCTATCCGCGACTAACAGAACCACTTTCTTCCCCCGCGAAGGCGGTGATTCCGCCTTCTTGCTGCCATCATCGCTTTATCTTCTACCCGCACCAAGATGAACCGATTGCGTCCCCGCGATGAAACGGTACACTGCCCTTTTTACCACTTTATGGAAGGAACCGAAGTCATGGGGTATCTTAGCGGCGTCACACTGCTGTGGGCCTTTTCATTTAGCCTGATTGGCGTGTATCTCGCCGGCCAAGTAGACAGTTATTTTTCTGTGCTGATGCGCATTGTATTGGCTGGACTGGTGTTTTTGCCCTTTTTGCGCCCTCGCCAAGTACGCCCTGCCTTTGCCGCAAAATTGATGCTGGTCGGTGCATGTCAACTCGGCATTATGTACTGCTTTTTCTATCAATCCTTTTTATTTTTGTCGGTGCCAGAGGTGCTGCTGTTTACCGTCTTTACCCCACTTTACGTCACCTTGATTTACGATGCCTTAAAACGCCAGTTTAGCGCGTGGTATCTCGTCACTGCCGCGGTTGCAGTGCTTGGCGCCGTGGTGATCCGCTATGCGACCGTCAATCCTGACTTTTTAATCGGCTTTTTGGTGGTGCAAGGTGCCAACCTGTGCTTTGCGATTGGCCAAGTTGGTTACAAATACCTGCTTGAGAAAGAGCAAACGCCCCTTCCCCAACATGCGGTCTTCGGTTGGTTTTATCTTGGCGCCTTAGTGGTGGGTGTGCTGGCTTTTGCCTTGCTGGGCAACAGCAACAAGCTGCCCACGACACCCACCCAGTGGGGTGTATTGATTTATCTAGGCACTATCGCCTCAGGACTGGGGTATTTCTTTTGGAATAAAGGTGCGACGCTGGTTAATGCGGGGGCACTCGCGGTGATGAACAACGCCCTGATCCCAGCCGGCATTGTGGTCAATGTACTGATTTGGAATCGCGAGGCAGATCTCATGCCATTACTCAGTGGCGGAGTGTTGATTTTAGCTGCACTTTGGTTTAACCAAACCTGGGTCAAACGCCACGTTGCCGCGCAACGGAGTGCCGCCCCACGGTAGGCCGCCCCACGGCCTCTGCCACCCCCAAACACAAAACAGGCAGGGAAATCCCTGCCTGTTCACTTATCCGAGAGAGAAGACGCGATCAGATAAAGGCAAACGCGTCTGAGTAAAGGTGATCGCGGCTCACGCCACGCTCTTTGCAGAACATGTCACGCGCCACACCCGCCATTTCAAAACGGCCCGCGATGTAGATGTCATAAGCGCCGAGGCTGACAAAATCTTCCATCACCGCTTCCAATACATTACCCACTTTGCCGCGCCACTCGCCTTCGGCTTGCTCCACCACTGGCATAAAGGTGATATTGCTGTGTGACTCAGCCAGTGCTTGCAGCTCATCATGCGCATAGAGCTGACAAGGGGTGCGGGCGCCCCAATAAATAAAGATCGGAGACTGTATACCTTGGCTAATACAGTGATCGACCATGCTGCGCACGTAAGAAAAACCAGTACCACCGGCAATCAGCAGCAAAGGACGCTCGCTCTCACGTAGCCAAGCATCACCGGCAGGCTCAGTAATTTCAAAGTCCGCTTGACCACTTTCTAACGCGGCTTTGGCCTTTTCAACCACTTCTAAGGCAAACGGGTTTTCATCTGCCGCGCCAACGTGCAGCTCAAGCTCTGCACCCGCTTCGCGACATGGGCTGCTTGCCAGCGAAAACGGGCGCTTATCTTTTTCACCCATCACCGCCATCACGTATTGCCCCGGCTGATAGCTCACCGCCTGCTGCGGCTTTAGGATAATGCGGTAGGTGTGACACGCCAACGGCTCAACGGCGGTCACTTCACATAGTATCGACATTCTGTTCCTCTGTTTGTTATTGCTACAGCCGATGAGGTTATTTGAGGCGGCATCACTACCGCCTTTGGCTGTGTTTGTGTCATTAACGGTGAATGCTAGCGCATTCCAATAGGATTAGTCTAAGATCCCTAATTCATCCCAAATCGCGTCGACACGTGCGACGACCTCTGGATCTTTAGCAATAGGCGTCCCCCACTCACGGTCGGTTTCCCCTTGCCATTTATTGGTGGCATCGAGGCCCATTTTCGAGCCGAGCCCAACCACGGGAGAGGCAAAGTCAAGCGAATCAATAGGAGTATTATCCACCATCACGGTATCGCGCGACGGATCCATACGCGTGGTTATTGCCCAGATCACGTCATTCCAATCACGCGCGTTGACGTCGTCGTCACACACTATCACAAACTTGGTGTACATAAACTGGCGCAAGAACGACCACACCCCCATCATCACCCGCTTGGCATGACCGGGGTATTGTTTTTTCATGGTTACCACCGCCATGCGATACGAGCATCCTTCAGGCGGTAGGTAGAAATCGACAATCTCTGGGAACTGCTTTTGCAAAATCGGCACAAACACCTCGTTGAGTGCCACACCTAAAACGGCAGGTTCATCCGGTGGACGCCCCGTGTAGGTGCTGTGATAAATCGGTTTTTTGCGCATGGTCAGATGCGTCACAGTGAACACATGGTGACGCTCAACCTCATTGTAATAACCGGTATGATCGCCATACGGCCCTTCATCCGCGTACTCATTAGGGTCGATATAGCCTTCCATCACAATTTCCGCACTGGCCGGTACATCCAAGTCGTTGCTGATACATTTGGCCACTTCGGTTTTACTGCCCCGTAATAAGCCGGCAAACGCATACTCGGACAAGGTATCCGGCACGGGCGTCACCGCGCCTAGAATGGTGGCAGGGTCAGCACCATAGGCCACGGTCACTGGGAAAGGTTCATTGGGATGGGTTTGCATCCAATCATGTAAATCTAACGCACCACCGCGATGGGCCAACCAACGCATGATCACTTTGTTTTTGCCAATCTTTTGCTGGCGATAAATACCCAGGTTTTGCCGCTTTTTGTTAGGGCCACGCGTGATTGTCAGTCCCCAGGTAAGCAAGGGTGCCACATCACCCGGCCAACAGCGCATCACCGGAATGGTATCCAGGTCGACCTCATCGCCGCTCAGCACCACCTCTTGGCAACGAGGGCGGCGTACGGTTTTCGCCGGCATGTTGAGCACTTGGCGAAAAACGGGCAGTTTATCGAGTGCATCACGAAAGCCCTTGGGCGGCTCTGGCTCTTTGAGATAAGCAAGCAATTTGCCGACTTCACGTAGCTCGAGGACGTCGTGACGCCCCATGCCCAAAGCAACACGCTTGGGGGTACCAAACAGGTTCGCCAGCACCGGCATGTCATAACCCACGGGATTTTCAAACAACAGTGCGGGACCACCAGCTCGTAACGTGCGGTCGCAAATCTCGGTCATCTCAAGATCGGGATCAACCGGCTGGCTAATGCGTTTTAGCTCGCCTTGGGTTTCAAGATAGTCAATAAAATCGCGCAAATCGGAAAGTTTCATATCAGGCTCAAGGGGTTAATGGTCACCTCTATGATACCAAGTTAAGCGGTATCCGGATCGGTAAAGGCTCGACATTAGCGCGACGGTAACGCAGATGCAATGTGCTGTTGACCAAGCGGCCCGAGCTGGTCTTGTAATCCGCTCAACCAATCCCCCTTGCCCGCTTCCACCAGCAGTTGTGCCACTTCTTTACCTTGACGCAACGACAGCTGTGTTAGCAAAAAGTCGGCAACGGGTGCAGGTAACGGCGACAAATTGGCCAGTTGTCGAATCGCAGGTCCTCGCAGCGAGGGGTTGTCAGCCGCCGCCATCATTTGCCGCAGTGCAAAGGGATCAGTTCCCCGCTCACGCAGCGCGTGCAAGGCCGCAAGGCTATACTGATCGGTCCCTCGGCGCCACAATCGCTCATACAGCGCAGAACGCTCAGTGGCTTGTGCCAACGCCGCCAAAATAGCATTGTCGGGCATCCACATTAGGGTCGGGTCATTGAGGTACTGATCGGCCAAATACGCTAAGCCATCGGCGTCATAATCGGCAATCATGGTCACCAAGGCGTCACGGCGTTGACGATAGTCGGGCTGATCGGGGTCAATCCATTCGGCCATCACTAATTGGCGATAGCTCAATAGCATGCCGAGCTCTTGGGTTAATTGCTGCTGACGATAGCGATTTAGCTGCTTGCGGGCCGCGGCGGCATAATGAAATGCTGGCGTGGTCACCCAGTAACCATCTTGTTGATGACGCAATAAGAAGTGCGGCTGCTGCTGACTTAAAGTAGCAAGGTACTCACGCCACTTGTCGTTATCAAGCCGCAGAGGCGAAGAAAGCAGCCGATATAAGGTCGCTTCTCGGGTGAGCGGCGGCAGTTGTCGGATGTGCGACTCAAGCGCGCTGATCTCGCCATTGGCTTGGAGGGTAAAGGCAGTCCGCATGGCACCTATCGTGCTCGCTTTATCTATCACTTGCTCGATAAAAGGCTGAGTCACAATTTGGCCCTCTGTCGCTGGCGCGTTGGCCGACACAGAGAGCGAGAAAAGGCCCACTAGACCTAGGCCAATCCCTAATAACTTGATGCGAAAACGTCTTGCCATCCGTTGCAATCCTATCTTCGATGTCACGCGTCCTGCGTCACCTTTCCTTGGTGACAATGATTGTGCGAGCTCAGTATCAACGGGGCAATAAAAAAGCACTGCGAATGCGCAGTGCTTAACATTATTGCGTTATCAGTTACGAGTTTTGCCGACGCATGGCGTCAAAGAACTCATTGTTGGTTTTGGACATCGCCAGTTTACCAATCAAGAACTCCATGCCTTCCAGCTCGCCCATCGGGTGGACGATTTTGCGCAGGATCCACATTTTTTGTAGTTCATCGGGCTTGGTCAGCAACTCTTCACGACGGGTACCAGAGCGGGTGAAATCGATGGCAGGGAAAACACGTTTTTCAGCAATCTTACGCGACAGGTGTAATTCCATATTACCCGTGCCTTTAAACTCTTCGTAAATCACTTCGTCCATCTTCGAGCCTGTGTCCACCAGCGCAGTGGCAATAATGGTCAAGCTGCCACCTTCTTCCACATTACGCGCCGCACCAAAGAAACGCTTAGGACGGTGCAAGGCGTTGGCGTCAACACCACCGGTCAATACTTTGCCTGACGACGGTACAACCGTGTTATAAGCACGCGCCAAACGGGTAATCGAGTCCAGCAAGATCACCACGTCTTTTTTGTGCTCCACCAAGCGTTTGGCTTTTTCGATAACCATTTCAGCCACTTGCACGTGACGGTTCGCTGGCTCGTCAAAGGTTGACGCGACCACTTCACCCTGCACCAAGCGCTGCATCTCGGTCACTTCTTCTGGGCGCTCATCAATCAAGAGCACCATCAGTTCACAATCCGGATGGTTGAACGCGATGCTTTGCGCAATGTTTTGCAGCAGCATGGTTTTACCCGCTTTTGGCGGTGCCACAATCAAGCCACGTTGCCCTTTACCAATCGGCGAGGCTAAGTCGAGTACACGGGCGGTGATGTCTTCGGTGGAGCCATTCCCACGTTCCATCACCATGCGCTCGCTGGCGTGCAATGGGGTCAAGTTTTCAAACAGGATTTTGCTGCGAGCATTGTCTGGCTTGTCACTGTTAACTTGGTTAACTTTTAATAGCGCAAAGTAGCGCTCGCCGTCTTTTGGCGGCCGAATTTTACCCGCGATGGTATCGCCTGTGCGCAGGTTAAAGCGACGAATTTGGCTTGGCGATACATAAATGTCGTCCGGGCCGGCCAAATACGAGCTGTCTGCGCTGCGCAAGAAGCCAAACCCGTCTTGAAGAATTTCCAGTACGCCATTGCCGAAAATATCTTCACCGCTTTTTGCGTGCTGTTTGAGGATCGAGAAAATGATGTCCTGTTTACGCAAGCGAGCCAGGTTTTCAAGTCCCATGCTTTCGCCAAGCGCAACCAGCGTCGAGACGGGTTGAGTCTTCAGTTCGGTAAGATTCATAGTGGTGAGTGTCTTGTTTGTCAAAGTTGAGGTCTGAAATTAGTTAGCGTGTCGAGACCAGTGGTATGTTCGAGAGATGAACAGAAGTACAAATTCCGTGCAATAAGGTAGCACCTAAATGGGGTATCGTCTAGTTAGCAGAAAAACAACCGCCGCTGAGAGGCAGCGACGGTTACTTTAGCATTAGAGGTTGGCGTCAAGAAACTCTTTCAACTGAGTTTTTGACACTGCACCAACCTTGGTTGCTGCTACGTTGCCATCTTTAAAGAGCAGCAACGTTGGGATACCACGGATGCCGAACTTAGGCGGTGTACCTGCGTTCTGGTCAATGTTCAGTTTTCCGATGGTGACTTTACCTGCGTATTCTTCAGCGATTTCGTCCAGGATTGGCGCGATCATTTTGCAAGGTCCACACCATTCTGCCCAAAAATCTACCAATACAGGCCCTGCAGCTTTTAGAACGTCTGCTTCAAAGCTGTCGTCGGTTAGCTGCATAATTTTGTCGCTCATCTTCTACTCCAATACATGTTTTTGTTACTGGCTAAATTGCGACCAGTAAATTATGGGACTATTTGACTGGATTCGCTTCCGTATTGCAAGCCTAAGCTGATATTCTATCCGGATGAAAATGACGCATATCACAGAGCAGAAATTTGCCGAGCTCGGCTTGCACGCCGATGTTCTTAAGAGCTTGGAGGCCAAAGGGTTTACTCAATGTACCCCAATCCAAGCCTTGGCATTGCCGGTCCTGCTCACCGGCCAAGACATTGCAGGACAGGCGCAAACGGGGACAGGCAAAACCCTGGCGTTCCTGGCTGCGACGTTTCATCACCTCCTTACAACCGATGCCCCTGCATCGCGTAAAAAGAATCAACCGCGTGCCATCATATTAGCTCCTACGCGTGAATTAGCGATTCAGATCTATAATGATGCGGAGCCGCTATTAGCCAATACGTCGATCAGCGCAGGACTTGCCTATGGTGGCGAAGGCTACGACAAACAGCAACAAACACTTGAACAGGGTGTCGACATTTTAATCGGAACCTGTGGTCGAATCATCGATTTTTACAAAAAGAAAGTGATTGATTTGCATGGTATTCAAGCCGTGGTCCTCGATGAAGCCGACCGTATGTTTGATCTCGGTTTTATCAAAGATATCCGCTTTTTGTTTAACCGCATGCCCGCCCCCGATCAGCGCTTGAACATGCTGTTTTCGGCGACCTTGTCGTATCGCGTTCAAGAACTAGCCTTCGAGCACATGACGAGCCCAGAGCATGTGGTGGTCGAGCCCGAACAAATTACCGGCCATCGCATCAAAGAAGAATTGTTCCAGCCATCGAACAAGGAAAAAATGCCGCTGCTGCAAACCTTGATCGAAGAAGACTGGCCTGAACGCGCGATTATTTTTGCCAACACTAAGCATCGCTGCGAATCGATTTGGGCGCATCTAGCCGCCGATAACCACCGTGTAGGCTTGCTTACGGGTGACGTGCCGCAGAAAAAACGGGTTAAAATCCTCGAACAATTCACTAATGGTGAGCTGGATTTGTTGGTGGCGACTGATGTCGCGGCGCGCGGCCTGCATATTCCGCAGGTGACTCATGTGTTTAATTATGATCTCCCAGACGACGCACAAGACTACGTGCATCGCATTGGCCGAACGGGGCGTGCAGGCGCCAGTGGTAGCTCCATCAGCTTTGCGTGTGAAGAATACGCCGTCAATCTCCCCGCGATTGAAGAATACATCGAACACAGTATTCCAGTCAGCGAATTTGACCGCAGTGCACTGCTAAAAGATTTGCCGCCGCCGAAGAAAATGGCCAAGCGCCCCAATACGCAGCGTCGCAGCAACAACAAAGGTGGCGGAAATAACCGTAACCGCCAACGTCGCCGTCCGCAAAAGTCGGCATAAGGTTTAACGGCACATAGGTCAGAGCGCATCATGAGTGGTCACGGACATCCCACATCGACCCCGTCGCTGTACGCCGCGATTGATTTAGGCTCCAACAGCTTTCATATGCTGGTGGTGCGCCAAGTGGCAGGCAGCGTGCAAACTCTCGCGAAAATTAAGCGAAAAGTTCGTCTCGCCGCAGGCATGGACGATCAACAACAGCTAAGCGACGAAGCCATGCAGCGTGGCTGGGATTGCTTGGCCTTGTTCGCCGAGCGCCTGCAAGATTTCAACACCGACAATATCCGTGTCGTCGCCACGGCGGCTCTACGTCGCGCAAGCAACGCGGATGCGTTTTTAGCCCGAGCTAACAAACTGCTTGGCCACCCGATTGAAATCATTTCGGGGGAAGAAGAGGCGCGTACCATCTACCAAGGGGTCGCGCATACCTCTGGCGGAGCGGGCAAACGCTTGGTGGTCGACATCGGTGGTGCCAGCACCGAGCTCATCATCGGCGAGCAATTTGAACCTACCTTACTGCAAAGCCTCAATATGGGCTGTGTCACCTTTTTAGAAGACTATTTTGCCGATCGCGTGCTCAATCAATCGGCGTTTGATACCGCGATTGCCGGCGCCAAAGCCGAGTTAGCCCCGCTGATTGCGCAATATCGTGCGCTCGGTTGGGACTGCTGCGTAGGTGCCAGCGGCACCGTGCAGGCACTGCAAGAGATCATGGTCACCCAAGGCATGGATGAAGTGATTACACTCGATAAACTGCTTCGTTTGCGCGATCAAGCCATCGCCTGTGGGCAAATGGACGCATTGGATATCGAGGGGTTAACGTTAGAACGTGCGCTGGTGTTTCCAAGCGGCTTATCGATACTGATCGCCATTTTCGAGTGCTTAGAGGTGACACGCATGACTCTAGCGGGTGGGGCGCTGCGAGAAGGCTTGGTGTATGAAATGATGACCGCGATGCGCCATAGCGATATTCGTGCCCGCACCATTGCCAGCATCCAGTCGCGCTATCAGCTGGATGAAGCACACGGTATCAATGTCGCCGACACCGCCTTGGAGCTGCTCAATCAATGTCCGGCATCCTGGGTACCTGAGCCGGAAGCACAAAGCTTGCTCCATGCCGCCGCCTGCGTGCATGAAATTGGTTTAAGCATTGGCTTTAAACAAGATGGTGATCATGCCGCGTATTTGATCACCCATCTCGATCTGCCCGGCTTTACGCGAGCACAGAAACAATTAGTCGCCACCTTACTCCGCTACTATCGAGAGCAACTGGTGCTCATTGATGGCCAGCACGCGCTGTCTACCACCAGCGCCAATCGTCTGTTGCGCCTGCTGCGAATTGCGGTGATCTTATGCCATCGACGCGACAGTCGCGTCCGACCGATGCTAGCCCTCACTGCCGAGGAGGATGCCCTTACCCTCCACTTGGACACCACATTACTCGAGGCCAGCCCCTTGTTGCGTGCCGAGTTAGAGCAAGAGGCCTTGCGCCAATCAAGCCTTGGATTGCCCCTAGTGGTGCTCACTGACGAGACTCGCATCTAACACCGGCGATGAATAAAAAAGCCCGCACCAGTGATGATGCGGGCTTTTTTTATTGAAGATCTGCGACACTACGCGGTGGTGATCCCGCTATGACGCAATAAGGCGTCAGGGCTTGGTTCGCGACCTCTAAAGCGCACAAACAAATCTTTCGGTGCCTCACTGCCGCCACGGCTGAGAATATGATTCAGGAAGTCCTCGCCGGTGTCGCGGTTAAAGATCCCTTCTTCTTCAAAGCGCGAGTAAGCATCGCTCGATAGCACTTCTGCCCATTTATAGCTGTAGTAGCCTGCACTGTAGCCACCGGCAAAAATATGGCCAAACGCGTGCGGAAAACGGTTCCACTCAGGCGCGGGAACCACAGAGACCTGCTCACGCACCGCACTGAGTGTTTCCATGATCCGCGGGCCGACCTCTGGGTCAAACTCACTGAACAAACGGAAGTCGAATAAACTGAACTCAAGCTGGCGCAACATCGCCATCGCCGAATTAAAGTTCTTCGCGGCGAGCATTTTTTCTAGCATGTCTTCCGGTAAGGCTTCTCCCGTTTGGTAATGCCCCGAGATAAAGCTCAGTGCCTCTTGCTCCCAGCACCAGTTCTCTAAAAACTGGCTTGGCAGCTCAACCGCATCCCAAGGCACACCATTGATCCCTGACACATCCGCTACGTCGACTTGCGTCAACATATGGTGAATGCCATGACCAAATTCGTGGAATAAGGTCACTACTTCGTCATGGGTAAACAGCGCAGGGTCATCGCCCACTGGTGGGTTAAAGTTGCAGGTTAAATACGCCACTGGCGTTTGTAGCTCACCGTCTGCTTGACGACGACGAACGCGACACTCATCCATCCATGCGCCGCCACGTTTGTTTTCTCGCGCATACAAGTCAAGGTAGAAGCTACCGCGCAGGGTGCCTTGGCTATCATGAATATCATAAAAGCGCACGCTCTCATGCCAGGTGTCGATGCCTTTACGCTCGGTAATCGTCATGCCAAACACACGATGCATCACTTCAAACAAGCCGGAGAGTACACGTGCTTCAGGGAAGTAAGGGCGAAGCGCTTCATCAGAGATGGTGTAGCGTGCTTGCTTGAGTTTTTCACTGTAATAAGGGATATCCCAAGGCTCGAGGGCATCAACCCCAAACTCTTCTTTGGCATAGGCTTTCACTTCCGCGAATTCACGCTCGCCTTGTGGGCGCGCTTTATCGACCAGATCATTCAAAAAGCCCATCACCTGGTCTGGGGTTTCCGCCATTTTCGTGGCGAGGGATAGTTCACTGTAGTGATTAAAGCCAAGTAGACGTGCTAACTCATGCTTGAGGCGCAGCGACTCGTTCATCAGCTCAGTATTGTCCCACTGCCCCGCCTGCGGCCCGCGATCAGAGGCGCGCGTGGTAAAGGCTTCGTACATTTCCTGACGCAGCGCTCGGTTATCACAGTACATCATGACGGGCAGATACGAAGGGATATCCAGGGTAAATAAGTAACCTTGTTGCGACTTGCTCTCGGCTTGCGCTTTTGCCGCGTTGCGCGCCGATTCGGGTAACCCCGCTAAGTCACTTTCATCGCTAATCAGCTTGCTCCACCCCATGGTGGCATCGAGCACATTGTTGCTAAACGATGATGATAGCTCCGACAACCGCTTTTGAATCTCACCAAAGCGGTGTTGCTGGTCGGCTGGCAAGGCAATTCCGGACAGTTCAAAGTCTTGCAGCGCATCGTTAATCGCTTTTTGCTGTGCCACATCGAGGGCGGAAAACTCAGCACTGTCTTTCATCGCTTTGTATGCTTGGTATAACCCCTTGTGCTGACCACGCCAGGTGGAGTATTCCGACAGTAACGCCAGGCAGCTTTCATACGCCTCACGCAATGGCTGACTATTGACCACCGCATTCATATGGCTCACCGGTGACCAGATGCGGCCAAGTCGATCTTCCGCCTCTGTGACAGGCACACTGACCGAATCCCAGCTGGGTTGCTCAGTCGCCGCCGCGGCATCTACCGCTTGGCGACAGTCAGCAATCGCGGCTTCCACTGCTGGTTTGACATGCTCTGGCTTAATGGCGGAAAACGGAGGTAAATCCTCAAATTGAAGAAGCGGGTTGGACATAGTGCCTTCCTTTTTGCTGATAAGGCGCTCGCATCGCGAGCCCCGGGCAGATAAGTAACCTTATTTATATGCCGTCTCTCTCTACGCTTTTCAATCCCTCCCCGTTTAGCGGGGTGTATTGCGAGCGTTACAAAATGATTCTGAGACTGCTGCCGCACTGTCGGTTTGGTATGCTATGTCTTCAGGGGTCAGAGATAGTGGCTTTACAAGCGACGCCAAACACGACAAGCTGACCTCGATATCAATGCCAGTGGCACCCAGTGCCTATAAGATGGAGAAAGACATGGCGAAGCATTTCGACTACATCTGTATCGGTGGCGGCAGCGGCGGTATTGCCTCAGCCAACCGTGCCGCGATGCACGGTGCTAACGTCGCCCTTATTGAAGCAAAGCACCTTGGTGGCACCTGCGTAAACGTAGGCTGTGTCCCTAAAAAAGTCATGTGGCACGGCGCTCAAGTTGCCGAAGCCCTTAACCTTTACGCATCAGACTATGGCTTTGATGTGGACGTGAAAGGCTTTAATTGGTCGACCTTAGTGGATAACCGTGAAGCCTACATTAGCCGCATTCATAAGGCTTACGACAACGTTCTGGGTAAAAACAATATCGATGTCATTCGTGGTTTTGCCCGCTTTGTCGATAACAACACGGTAGAAGTGGATGGCGAGCACTACACCGCCGATCACTTTCTGATTGCCGTGGGGGGCACACCCACTATTCCGAACATTCCAGGCGCAGAGTTGGGGATTGACTCCGATGGCTTCTTTGCCCTCCCCGAGCAACCTAAACGCGTGGCCGTGGTCGGTGCGGGTTACATTGCGGTCGAAATCGCCGGCGTACTGCATGCCTTGGGCTCTGATACCCACTTATTTGTGCGTAAAGACCGCCCATTACGCACCTTCGACCCTATGGTCACCGACACCTTGGTCGAGGTAATGGAAAAAGAAGGCCCCACTCTTCACACCCAACATGTCCCCGTGTCGGTCACTGAAGAAAGTGATGGTAGCCTGACTCTGGCCTTTGAAAACGGCACCACCCACAACACGGACACCCTGATCTGGGCGATTGGCCGTCACCCGACGACCGATAAAATCAATCTCGGCGCCACCGACGTGCAGACCACGGCCGATGGCTACATCAAGGTTGACCCCTATCAGACCACCAGCGTCCCACACATTCACTGTGTCGGGGATATCATGGATGGCGGGATTGAGCTGACGCCTGTCGCCGTCAAAGCTGGACGTCTGCTCTCAGAACGTCTGTTTAACGGCCAAACGCATGCCAAAATGGACTATGATTTGGTTCCCACCGTGGTATTCAGTCACCCACCCATTGGCACCATTGGTTTGAGCGAACCAGAGGCGCGTGCCAAATACGGCGATGACAATATTAAAGTCTATACCTCCAGCTTTGCGGCCATGTACACCGCCGTCACCCAGCACCGTCAACCCTGTAAGATGAAACTGGTTTGCGCAGGCGATGAAGAAAAAGTGGTCGGTCTGCACGGTATTGGCTTTACCGTTGATGAAATGATTCAAGGTTTTGCGGTGGCGATGAAGATGGGCGCCACCAAAGCGGACTTTGATAGTGTGGTCGCGATTCACCCTACCGGGTCAGAAGAGTTTGTTACCATGCGCTAAGCCGCGCGAAATGGGCTCACATCAAAACGCCGTGTTCAACACGGCGTTTTTTATTGGTCACTCGCGAGCATGATGAGACAGGCGGCTAGTGGGTGAGCTGCGCACAAAATCGTGCTAAGCCTTCTTTAATGTCCGCTAACGCAGCAGCGGCCTGGTCGGCGGCCTCTTGTTTTGCCGCTTGCTCGAGCGTCAATGCTTGCTGATGCAGCTCGAGCGCCGCTAAATTGCCAGCGCTGCCTTTCATTTTGTGCGCTTCGCGCGCCAAGGCGGTGTAGTCGGCGTTAGCAAGCTGCTTTTCCATGCTTGGCAGTTGTTGCTCACTTTCTTCAACAAATATACTGCAAGCCTCATCAAGAAGCGCCGGGCTATCCATTAGCCGGCTTAAGGCTTCTTCTTTATCCCAAACCGATACATCGGCTTTTCCTTGATTGACACTCATGATGGACCCTTTGTACTGATAGACCTATGTGCCACGGGGGCGGATTGATGGCTTTGTCGCCACCTTGTTTCTAATCGTTACTAAGCTTAACTGTCTACGTCTAGCACATTGAGAATGTCGCTAAACTCAGGCTCAATCATGCTCGCTTTTCCCCCAATTCATAACAAAGAAGTGAGTGCAGAACATGATGGATATGTTGCCTTGGCTAATCGTTTCTGGCCTGATTGTCTCAGTGATCACCGGACTACTGACCGTACTGATGGTAAAAGGCCTCGACTAAGCCCTTCAAGGCTCCTTAGTCCGCTATGGAGCCTTTATTTTTCCTTCCTTTTTTTGCCTTTCTTTTTTTCTTTGTTCGCTTTTTTGCCCTTTTTGTCTTTCTTGTCCGCTTTATTCTTGGCTTTTTTGGCTTTTTGCGCTTTTTTATCCCCGTCACTGGCAAGAGGCATAGGGCGACAGAGATAACCTTTTTCACTGGCGACTCGCGCACACTTACTGCAAGCCGCTCGCGGTGGCGTGGTAATCGATGCGAGCGCACTTAAGTTGGCCTCAACCTCACCCCGTCGCCATTTGCACAAAGACTTAGCCATTTACGCCTCCGCACTTAACGCTGCGTTGATATACATGTCAAAGCGGTTCTTCTTGGTGGTAATACTAGAGTGTGGTGGCGTTGCCGCCAAGGGCTCAGCATAATCTGGACGCTTAACCACTACGCGGCTACGCGCGAGCTGGCACGCAGGCGCTAACAAGGCATCGGCGTCCGTGTCAGCGCCCACCAAAGCCTGAAACACACGCATTTCTTTTTTCACTAAGGCTGCTTTTTTCTTGTGGGGATACATAGGATCTAAATAGACCACATCAGGTCGTTGTAGCCCAGGGGTCTGCGCCATATCGGTAAGTGCTTGCTCACTACTGGCATGCAGCAGTGTCATGCGCGATTGCATCCATGTACCAATCTCACTGTCTTGATAGGCGCGCTGTAGCCCATCGTCGAGCAATGCGGCGACCACTGGATGCCGCTCAATCATTTGCACCTGACAACCTAAGGATGCTAATACGAACGCATCACGACCCAAGCCAGCCGTGGCATCCAACACCCGTGGCGTGACGCCTTTGTTGAGCCCCACCGCCTTCGCGATTGCCTGCCCTTTGCCGCCACCGAACTTACGCCGATGGCCGACCGCACCGCCAACAAAGTCGACATACACAGCGCCTAACTTAGGCTCATCCTGTTTGCGCAGCTCAAGGCGTGTCGTGGTCATGATCAACGCAAATGACGAATCAGGTGTATGTGTAAGTGACCACTTGCTTTTTAGTCCCTCAAATTGCTCGGATTTGTCAGGGGCGTCGCAAATCAAACTGAGTTGCACATTGGCTCTCCGCGGCTGGTTATGCGCCGAGTATATCAGAGATGGATTTTTTCCTTTATCGTCTCTCGACGCGTCGACCAATTTTTTACCTGCTCGCCTAAGGGCGCGGGTACGCTAAAGTGATAGCCTTGGGCATAATCCACATCCAGCGCGCGTAGTTTATTGAGAATATCGGCGTTCTCGACAAACTCCGCCACGGTTTGTTTCCCCATTTGTTTAGCCAACTCATTGATTGCTTTCACCATCGCGTAATCGGTGTCATCGGTGGCGATATCGCGGATAAATTGGCCATCGATTTTAATGATGTCGACAGGCAAGCGCTTCAAATAACCAAACGACGAAATGCCCGCGCCAAAGTCGTCCAAGGCAATCACACACCCCAAGGCTTTTAGCTGCGAGAAAAGCTCGATAGCACTGCTCATGTTGGTAATCGCCGCGGTTTCAGTGATCTCCAGACAGATGCACTCGCTAGGCACTTGGGTTTGCTTAATCGCGGCGATTAAGAAGGTGACAAAATCTTTTTGGGTGATTGACCGTCCCGACAGGTTAATCGAGATTTTACCCAGCTTGGCAATCTGATCCGGGTGAGCATCAAACCACGCCAGCGTTTTGGTCACCACCACAGTGTCGAGTTGATGTGCCATATTGTAGCGCTCGGCTGCTGGGATAAACATGCTGGGCGGCAACCAACCGCCTTGGGTATCGCGCATCCGCACCAACGCCTCGATGTAGAGCGTATCTTGTCTACCTGGTCGGATATCGACAATCTGCTGTGCATAGATATCAAAGCGGTCGTGAGCAATGGCATCATGGATGTGGCTGACATACGCCATTTCTTGCTCACGGCGTTGCAGCTCCTCATCATCCGGATGATAAAGGTGTAAACGGTTACGCCCTTCGTCTTTGGCGGCATAGCAGGCGGTATCCGCTTGCGCGTGTACCTGCTGCGGCGAGCCGGCGGTACGATCCAGAAGACGAATCCCCAACGAACACGCCAAGCGCATGCGACTGCCGTGCCAGAAAAACTCACTGTCCGCCAAGATTGCCAGGAGTTGGTGCCCCCAAGTCAGCGCGCGTTCGGCCGAGTGATGATAGGCAATCACTCCAAATTCATCGCCCCCGAGTCGCGATAAGACCGCCCCTGTTGGCAGATGTTGCTGGATAATCTGCGCCACTTGTTTGAGCGCCTCGTCCCCTGCTTCATGTCCGGCGGTGTCGTTAATCAGCTTAAATTGATCCATATCGATGTAGTACATCGCGTGACACTGATCTTCCTCTCGCGCTTGTAACAGCGCGGCGGCGAGCTTTTGCTCAAAATAGCTACGATTATACAGCCCTGTTAAGTAGTCGTGATGGGCTTGATAAGTCAGCTGGTTTTCCATTTCTCGATGCGCAGTGATGTCTTCGCCCACCACCAGCAATTGCGTCTGATTATGCATCGCGCGCACGGTTTCACGCACCCACAAGGTATGACCATTGCCGGCACGATACGGGATCTCACGCCGCCATACCTGCTCTTGGTTGTTGTGATCGCGTTTAATCATTCGATGGGGAGGCACTTGATGCTCGACATATAAAGTGGTGATCTTGTGCCCTAATAAGGCGGCTTTGTCATAACCAAACAGATCAGCGGCATACTGATTGAGCGATTGAATACGTGCTTGGTAATCAATGGTTAATAGGATCACAGGTTGCTGTTCATACAACATGCGGTATTCAATTTCGCTTCGTTGTAGCTTCTCTTCGGTTTGTTTGCGCTGGGTAATATCACGGGCCTCTAACAGGACGCGCCGTTGGCCATTTTCGCTGGGAAACCCCTTGACCGCTACATCCAAGATCACCTCACGATGCGCTTCACTGAGGCAAAGCTCAAACCGTCGAGGCTGGGAGAAATCGGTGAGCTTGAGGTACTCCTCCAGGCGGGCGGGGTTACGCCAAATCGGCCAAAACCATAAAGGCCGCCCACGATAAGGGTGACTCACGCTGATTAATTGGTTAAAACTGGCATTGCCTGAGACCAAGATCCCGTTCTCATCCAACAGCGCAATAAACTGGTTACTTTGATCAAAAATGCCTTTAAGCATCGCTCGGTGGCGCTTTAACGCTGACTCACTGCGGCGTAACTGGCGAATATTGGCACCGAGCATGGCAATCACGCTTCCCAATACCAACACCGCCAATGCCACGGCTTGAAACGCAACTTGGTGCTTTAGCCACAGCGGCTGAGGCTTATTGATCACCACAGCGTCTTCGATGGCGCTCACATCCACGCCCCAATCTTTCAGCGCCGGGTAATCGAATAACATCAGGTTAGTACTGTCTCGCTCAGGAGGAAGCTTGCCTGCCAGTACATCCAACAGCAGCTGACCTTGGTGCTGACCTTGAGTTTTTCCATCGATGACAATGCCCCCGATCACGCCCTGACCCAGCATAAAGCTCATCGCACCATAAATTGGCACGGGCGCGTTTTGGATCAGTGAGTTGATGCCACTGAGCCTATCGAGAAAGGTGCCATTTTTATCGCGAAAGTAGGATAAATAATATACCGCCTCGCCCGGCTGCATCGCTTGAATGCGGTCATGCAACGCTTGGAAAGAGAGGCTAGATAGCCTGACAACCTCAACACCCGCGTTACCATCGTTTCTCAGCTGAGCCTTCACCACATTCCAATACTGACGACTGGAAAAGGTCTCATCGAGCAGTACGTACACCCGCTTTAAATCTGGGTGTAAGCGCTTCATTAACGACAAGTTGCGCGGTAAGTCTATTTCTTCTTTTACCCCAGTGACCTTGGGCAACAAGGGGTAGTGTTGGCGACCAAAGTTATTGAGCCCCGCATAGACGACCGGTGTCTCTCCCACGTATTCATGCAGCTCATGGATGAGCCAGAGTGCGGCATTATCCGTGGTGAGAATGGCATCAAAATCATGGTTGGTCAGTTTATGGATATAAACATCTTTAAGCTGTTCGCGATAGGCATCCGATTGGTAGCGTTTACTTTCTAGGTAGGAATGCTGGAAGGCGATCTCTTCGCCTTGTGTCGCCGTTTCCAACCCTTCAACCAACGCCTGATTCCAAAAGAAGCCAGGATGATAGGAATGCACCACCAGCACATCTTTTTGTGCGGCATTGACGCTACTGGCGATAAGCAGTAATAAACCACCGAAAATGTATCTGATCCCCACATCCCCTTCCTGTTGGTTTGTTGGTATCTTGCTAAACAACGCGATACCCTACATTAGGCGTTAACGAAGTGGCTAAGCAACCGCGTTAACGAAAAGTCTGGCCATGCTATAACAAAAAGACTAAAACAATGAACGAGTTGCCAAAATTAGATGACCTAGATCGTCGTATTCTCTCTACCCTGTTGGATGACGCACGCGTCCCCTACGCAGAAATGGCCAAGCGCTTTAATGTCAGTCCCGCCACAGTTCACGTGCGGGTTGAGAAAATGAAAGCCGCGGGCATCATCGAAGGCACGGAAATATTGGTCAATACCAAAAAACTCGGCTACGACGTGTGCTGTTTTATCGGCATCAACCTTAAAGCGGCGCGGGATTACCACTCGGCGCTAGACAAACTCAATCAGCTCGACGAGGTGGTAGAAGCCTACTACACCACGGGGGCCTATAATATTTTCGTTAAGCTCATGTGTCGCTCTATCGAAGAATTACAGTTTGTGTTGATTGACAAGCTACAAGCCATCGACGAAGTGCAATCCACCGAAACACTGATCTCACTACAGAACCCCATTAACCGCAATGTGATCCCTTGACTTTTGTGGGGTTATACTGGGCAGGCTAAAAAACGCCCTTGCTCGGGGCAAGGGCGCTGTCATAAAAGGAGAGTTAACCGACCGTCTCTTCCGGTCTGGGAGGCAAAGTAGCGCCAGCGTCTTCCGCTAACCACTCGGCCACTTGCTTAGCAAAGTAAGTCAGGATCCCATCTGCCCCCGCTCGCTTAAAGCACAATAGTGATTCCATCACCGTCTCGCGCTCTTTTAGCCAACCATTATCGATTGCCGCTTTGTGCATCGCATATTCACCCGATACTTGGTAAGCAAAGGTTGGCACCTTAAGCTCATTTTTTACCCGGCGTACCACATCCAAATACGGCATCCCGGGTTTAACCATCACGGTATCCGCCCCTTCAGCAATATCCATCGCCACTTCGTGCAAGGCTTCATCACTGTTGGCCGGATCCATTTGATAGTTGGCCTTGTTACCGCCTTTCAGATTCGCCGCCGAGCCTAATGCATCGCGAAACGGGCCGTAGTAATTGGACGCATACTTGGCAGAGTACGCCATGATCTGGGTATTGATATGACCATTGGCTTCCAATGCCTCACGGATACGACCAATCCGTCCATCCATCATGTCAGAAGGCGCGACAATATCGACGCCCGCTTCGGCATGAGATAGGGCTTGTTTGATCAGTACCTCGGTGGTGGGCTCGTTCATCACATAGCCGTCTTCATCAATGATCCCGTCTTGGCCGTGCACGGTGTAAGGGTCTAGTGCCACATCGGTGATCACGCCCATTTGCGGCACATGCTCTTTGAGTAAGCGCACCGCGCGTGGCACTAACCCTTCAGGGTTAAATGCCTCCGAGGCACAACTGGTTTTAAACTCTTTCGGGATCACAGGAAAGAGCGCAATAGCAGGGACACCCAGCTTGGCAAGGTAATCCGCTTCATGGAGCAATAAATCAATCGAGAGTCGCTCGATGCCGGGCATAGATGCCACTGGCTCACGACGATTCTTACCCATGAGCACGAAGATTGGGTAAATCAAATCGCTTGCGGACAATGAATGTTCCGCCACCATACGGCGGCTAAAGTCAGTTTTGCGTGTACGACGCAGGCGTCGAGCAGGAAAGGCGCCTTGAATGGATACGGTCACTGTATCCTCCTTTAAGTTGCAGACCTGGGCTTTGGGGCAGCGAACTGCCTCGTGTAGTGTTCACCCAGTCACTGAATAGAAAAGCAGCGCTGAGTGTTTTTTATTGTGCAATCAATAATATGTTCGACAGGCTGTTGACGTAATCGTGCCACTGTTTGGGCGATATGGGGCAAGTATTTCGGCTCATTACGACTGCGTTTAGGTCGCGGCCGTATATCGCGAGGCTGTAAATACGGCGCATCGGTTTCTATCATCAACCTGTCATCGGGCAACCAGCTTACCTGCTGCTGAAGCTGCTGTCCGCGGCGCTCGTCGCATAGCCATCCCGTTACCCCTATATATAAACCGACATCGAGGCAATCGCGCAGCGCGCGGTCATCGCCAGTAAAACAATGCAGCACCGCCGCGGGCAGTTTGTCGAGCCATGGACGCAAAATGGCGAACCAGCGATCGTGGGCATCACGACAGTGCATAAACACCGGCATTGAAAGCTCAGCCGCTAGCGCAAGCTGCGCCTCAAAGACCGCTTCTTGTTGTGGCCGCGGCGAAAAGTCCCGATTAAAATCAAGCCCACACTCACCGATTGCGACCACCTCGGGACGCTGCGCTAATTGCTGAATCGCGCTTAAATCTGTCGCCTCGACCGATTTGGCATCATGCGGGTGAACACCCGCCGTGGCATAGGCAAAACCAGGATAAGAGCTCGCAAGCGCGGCGGCTGCTTGGCTCTCATCGATACTGGTGCCGGTCAGAATCATGCCCGTGACGCCCGCCTGTTTGGCATCAGCCACCACGGTCTCTCTGTCTTGATCAAACCGTGTGCTTGTCAGGTTAACACCAATATCGATCATTCACTGGCCTCCTCGGATTCTGATTTCTCACGTGGGACATAAAAGCGCGATAGCACCACGCCCAACTCGAACAGCAAGCACATGGGAATGGCCAGCAAGGTTTGTGAAATCATATCCGGTGGCGTCAGCATCATCCCCACCACAAACGCAGCCACTACCACATAGGGCCGCTTGCGGGTTAAGCTTTGTGCCGTGGTCGCCCCTGTCCAAACCAGCAGTATAATCGCGATAGGGATCTCAAAGGCAATGCCAAAGGCGAGAAAGAGCGCCAAGATAAAGTCGAGATAACTGGCAATATCCGTTGCCACTTGCACCCCTTCTGGCGCAATAGACGTGAAAAAGCCAAACACCAATGGCAGCACCACCCAGTACGCAAATGCCACGCCCGCGTAGAACAGCAACGAACTCGACACCAAAAGCGGCATCACTAACCGCTGTTCATGCTTATACAGGCCGGGAGCAACGAACGCCCAGATTTGATATAGCACCACAGGGATGGCGACGAAGACGGATATGACCAAAGTCAGCTTAATTGGGGTAAAGAAGGGAGACGCGACATCCGTAGCGATCATGCTCGCCCCTTCGGGCAATTTGTCGATCAGCGGCTGGGCTATCAGGCTGTAAATATCATTGGCAAAATACACCAAGCAGGCAAAGACCACTAAGATGGCGATAATTGCGCGAAGCAGGCGGTTACGAAGCTCCATCAAGTGGCTGATAAGGGGCTGAGTATCGTTCACAGAAGACATAGTGGTTTGTTCACCGAAAACATAAAGCGTCTGACTCGTTATCGCTTATCCGTTGATGGCGCATCGTCGCCTTCATCGGGGTGATGAGAAGAAGGCGATGCTGCATAAGGGCGTTGTACATCCGCCGCGCGTTGACGTAGGGTGTCGACCGAATCTTGTAGCTCAGGTGACAAATCTTTCATCCCCGCTTGTTCGGCCTTATGTAAGTTGTCCTGGAGCTCTTTGAGTTTGAGCTCTTGCTCAAGCTCATCACGGACAGATCCTGCCATCCGTTTCGCCGCCCCCACCCAGCGCGACACATTGCGTATCGCGACCGGTAATCGCTCCGGGCCAAGCACCACGAGGCCGATAATGGCAATCAGCACTAGCTCCCAGAAACCAATATCAAACACGGCTTACACCTGCTCTTTATCTTTGCGTGCTTGCTCTTTTTTCGACGCGTCGCTATCGCTGCTATCCAATGACTGCTGCTGAAAATCCGCATCTTTGTCAGTGGTCTTTGCGTCGTCATCGTTCATCGCTTTTTTAAAGCCTTTGACCGCCGAGCCAAGATCGCCGCCCATGTTGCGCAGCTTCTTAGTGCCAAATAACAACACCACAATCACCGCAATGATCAGCAACTGCCAAATACTAATTCCACCCATACCGGTTCCCTTTCTTCCATTTGGTTAACTTGATGTGCGCAGCAGTGTAACTGCTATTTATTACAGGTTTTATTACAAAGTCGCCAGCCCCACAACCAAAAGATAACCGCACCTGCAGCGGCGACACTCGGTAAGGTCTCGACTCGGTTGGCAAACAAAATGGTCGCCGTCAGCAGTAACGTCGCACCAATCCCGAGCATATAAGTGGCGCGCGAGTGACGCTGTTTGGTCTGCAAGTAACCGTGATAATAGGCTTCTAAACGCTGATTGACCTGACGACCTTGCCGTAAGCCGTCGTACACCAGTTCTGGGATCTCGGGGAGTTTTTCCGCCCAAAACGGTGCCTTTTCACGCACCGCCGCCCAGACAGCTTGCGGCCCCACTTGCTGTTTCATCCACGACTCTAAAAATGGCTTCGCCGTGGTCCACAAATCTAGTTGCGGATAGAGCTGACGCCCAAGCCCTTCAATGTAGAGCAAGGTTTTTTGCAACAACACCAGCTGTGGCTGCACTTCCATATTAAACCGGCGCGCGGTGTTAAATAGGTTTAATAAAACATTACCGAACGAGATTTCGCACAATGGCTTTTCGAAAATGGGCTCACACACGGTGCGAATGGCAAACTCAAAATCATCCACGTTGGTGTCGTGCGGCACCCAGCCAGAGTCAACATGCAGCTCCGCCACTTTACGGTAATCGCGGTTAAAAAAGGCGATAAAGTTTTCTGCCAAATAGCGTTTATCGTCGCGATTAAGGGTGCCGACAATCCCGCAATCAAGCCCAATCCACTGCGGATCATGCGGGTGCTCGTAGGAAACAAAGACATTGCCTGGATGCATATCCGCATGGAAAAAGCTGTCTCGGAATACCTGGGTAAAGAAGACCTCAACCCCACGCTCGGCCAGCAATTTCATGTCAGTGCCATTGGCTTCCAGCGCCTCGATATCCGACACTTGAATGCCATAGATTCGCTCAGACACCATCACGTCTTTGCGGCAGTAGTCACTGAACACTTCGGGCACATACAGCGCCGGGTCGTTTTCAAAATTACGGCGCAGCTGAATGGTATTGGCCGCTTCACGCATCAAATCCAGCTCATCGAGCAAGGTTTTTTCGTACTCGCGGATCACTTCGACCGGTTTTAAGCGACGCGCATCAGGCAGAAAACGCGCCACCAGCCGTGCCACACGATACATCAAGCGCAAGTCAGCTTGGATCACTGGCAAAATATCGGGGCGGATCACCTTCAGCACCACTTCACGCCCATTCGATTTGAGCGTAGCGGTGTGCACTTGCGCGATCGACGCAGAGGCGAGTGGATGGGGGTCAAAGTCGCTAAACCAGGTTTCTAACGGGCCGCCTAACGAGGCTTCGATTTGCGCTTTGGCTTTGTGGCCATCAAAGGGTGCGACTTTATCTTGCAACTGTGCCAGCTCGTTGGCGATATCGGCGGGGAATAGATCACGACGCGTCGACATCATTTGTCCAAGCTTCACCCATACCGGGCCCAAGCTTTGCAGCGCCAAACGCAGTCGCTCCCCTACAGGCTTATCTGGGTGCTGATTCTTCAGCCAAAACAATGATTGGCGGCCAAGGTGCGCCAGCCGTGTTAAGGGTTGTTTGGGGAGTAAAGCATCCACACCATAAAGCAGTAAGGTACGGATGATAAAATACAAGCGACGAATTTCATTGAGTGTCATGCAGACTCCACCCGTTCTACCAACTGCTTAAACCTGGCTTCCAACCGCGCGACATCGCTGCGCAGCTCGTCCACTTGGTCACTGTATGACGCCACTTCTAATGGCCCAGGCGCTAAGCGCCATTCTTCCGTAATCACCTCTCCTGCATAGCGCTGTTGCCGTTGAGCCAATTGCTGCAATTGCTGCCAGCGCTGCTGCGCCTGACTCACCACCGTATGCGCAATCACATCGCCGGTGTAAGGTGCCAGCCACTCTGCCACGTCTAGTTCGATACCACTGAGCAACTGAGAAAACTGCTGGGCGACATCGATATCCCCCTCCAGCGTGAGTTTATCCGCTTTGATTAAGGCGGTTAAGTTTGCTTTTTGCTGTAGCTGTGGCAGTGCTGACAGTGACAACGATAGCGCCGCGTCGCATTCACCTTCGTAATGGCTAAGTACATCAATACGTTGGCCGAAGACAAAAATCAGTTGGCGATCAAGCTCTTGTAGAGTGACTCCGATACAACGCCCTTTTAGCCGAGCAAGGCGACGCTGGCTGTCGGCGTCTTTAGCAATCACAGCATTGAGCGCTGTTTCCAGGGCCGCGCACAACAGTGAATCAAGTGCCATGTTGGCTCCTTAGAATTTATATCCACGGTGCAGCGCCACGATCCCACCCGTCAGGTTGTAGTAGCTGGTTTGTTCAAACCCGGCTTGTTCCATCATTCCTTTTAATGTTTCTTGATCAGGGTGCATGCGAATCGACTCGGCCAAGTAGCGGTAGCTATCTGGATCGTTGACAATAAGCTGGCCCATTTTCGGCAAGACGTGGAATGAGTAGGCGTCATACACTTTGGAAAGCGGCGCGACGACTGGTTTGGAAAACTCCAACACCAACAGACGTCCCCCCGGTTTGAGCACACGGAACATCGAACGCAAGGCCGCATCTTTATCGGTGACATTGCGCAGGCCAAACGCGATGGTGATACAGTCAAAGTGATCATCGGGAAATGGCAACGCTTCTGCGTTCGCTTGTACGTAACTGACATTGCCTACAATGCCTTTATCACGCAGTTTGTCTCGGCCCACTTTCAGCATGGAATTATTGATATCGGCGAGTACCACTTCACCGCTCTCGCCGACCAGACGCGAGAATTTGGCGGTCAGATCGCCCGTTCCTCCGGCTAAGTCGAGGACTTTCTGCCCTGCGCGCACGCCACTGCAGTCAATGGTAAAACGCTTCCATATCCGATGGATGCCCATCGACATGACGTCGTTCATCAGATCATATTTTGCGGCCACCGAGTGAAATACATTGGCTACCATGCTTTCTTTTTCTTGGCGTTTAACTTGCTGAAAGCCAAAGTCGATGGTCTCTTGGTCCTGATGCGTTTGTTTATCTGTCATGTTAATCCCCTAACGTGTTGGCCCTAGTTTACTTTATCGCCCATCCGGACTCCAAGCGCGGGACCAAGTTTCTTCTATTTGTTCACAGACGAAATGT
This sequence comes from Salinivibrio sp. VYel1, assembly GCF_009377945.1. Classification (NCBI taxonomy): domain Bacteria; kingdom Pseudomonadati; phylum Pseudomonadota; class Gammaproteobacteria; order Vibrionales; family Vibrionaceae; genus Salinivibrio; species Salinivibrio sp. VYel1. The sequence goes on from NZ_RSAM01000019.1 coordinate 42,234, forward strand.
CAGACACCGGATCGTCTTCGTCTGCGCCTTGGGGAGAAAAAGAAGTTAATGCCGCATTCGCAAGTGCTGGACTGATATCGCGCTTTACCTCGACGCCAAGGGCTTTAAAGCCCTCGGCTTGGCGAAGAATATTGCCTCGACCTTGGCTGAGCTTATTCATCGCGCCATGATAACTGTCGTTCGCTTTACCCAATGCGCTCCCCAACCCTTCCATGTCGCTGACAAATAAACGCACCTTGTCGTAGAGCTTACTGGCTTTCTCTGCAATCTGTTTGGCGTTCTGGTTTTGGTATTCGTAGCGCCAAAGGTTATTGATGGTACGTAACGCCACCAGCAAGGTGGTGGGGCTGACTAACATAATATTGTTATCCATCGCCTCACGAATCAGACTCGGATCGGCTTCAATGGCAATTTGGAAGGCAGGCTCCACAGGGATAAACATCAACACATAATCCAGCGTCTTCACGCCATGCAATTGGTGATAGTCTTTGCGTCCAAGGCCACGGATGTGGGCACGGATCGCTTGCACATGCTCTTTCAAAGCCGCATCTTGCTCAACAATGGACTCCGCATTGTAATAACGCTCGTAGGCCACCAATGCCATCTTGGCATCGATCACCACATCTTTGTCTTGCGGCAGTTTGACAATCACGTCTGGTTGATAGCGTTTGCCTTGCTCATTCTCAAGGTTCACTTGAGTATGGTATTCGTGTCCTTCACGCAAGCCAGATTCTTCTAACACACGCGCCAATACCACTTCGCCCCAGTTGCCTTGCTGTTTGTTATCCCCTTTAAGGGCTTGGGTCAGGTTATGGGCTTCGCGGGTCATATCTGCGTTTAATTGCTGCAGATTTTTGATTTCATGAATCAGGGTATGACGCTCTTTGGCTTGTTCGCCAAAACTGTCAGTCACTTGCTTTTTAAACCCTTCCAGTTGCGATTTCAGCGGCCCAAGTAATGTCTCGAGACTCATTTTATTTTGCTCATCGACGGAGTGAACTTTTTGTTCAAACACTTGATTGGCAAGCTGTTCGAATTGGGCGCGTAAGCGTTCCTCTGCATTTTCGAGCAATGCTTGTTTTTCTTGCGCGGCGTGTAATTGTTGTTCTGCGCTCGCTTTCACTTCACGAAGCTCAGCCAGTAATTCGGCCTTTTCATCCCGCAAGCTATCAAGTTTTTGCTCCAAACTTTGGTTATGTTGCCGCAGCTGCTCCAACTGTCGCAATTTTTCAGCTGCCGACGTGAGCTTGCCGTAATAGTGGCGTAGCTCTTGACTCAAGCGGTCGCGCTCAACATCCAGGTTATCCAGCTCTTGCTGTTGATGTGCCTGTTGTTGTTGCCAGTGTTCGCGTTGTGCCTCAAAGGCTATTTGCTGCTGATCTTGCTGCGCCTGATACCAATGTTGGTATTGCGCGAGCACGCGTCGATGCACCGCATAACCGAGCACACAGGTACCGCCCGCCCCGAGTAAAAACGCAATAAAATGCAATGAGGTTAACGACAAGCCATCCAGCATAGCGAGGTCTCTATTTTACAGTCAGTTATGTCAGCAAAGGCTAATCGCACACTGGATAAATGTCCAGTCTATCTCAGAGACACGGGATCCCGTAGACTGCCTAAAAACACTGGCATAATCGCAAGGACGCAGCATGCATGATGAACGCAAGGCGCTGATATTCGCCCTATCAGCCGTCTTACTTTGGTCGACCGTCGCCACCGCATTTAAGATAACGCTACGCTATATGTCGCCCATACAGATGCTGGCCGCCGCCAGTGTCGTCTCTGTGGTGATCCTACTCGCCATTGCTACGCTCCAAGGCAAGTTGGGCGCCATCTGGCCAACCTTTCGCGCGCGACCGGGTTACTACCTTGTATTAGGACTCGTCAATCCACTGATTTATTACTTAGTCCTATTTAAGGCGTACGATCTATTACCTGCCTCATTAGCGCAGCCTTTAAATTACAGCTGGGCCATTACCTTAACGTTGATGGCAGCGCTTTTCTTAGGGCAGACGATTCGTCGTCAAGATTGGATTGCTGCGGCATTGGGGTATTTCGGCGTGGTAATTATTGCCACCAAGGGACAACTATTTTCGCTGCAATTTGATAGCCCATTGGGGATTGGGTTGGCATTATTATCGACACTACTATGGGCAGGCTACTGGATATTAAATACTAAAAACGCTGCCGATCCTGTAGTCGGGATATTATTAAGCTTTGTCCTTTCGCTACCCATTTCTCTTACTTTGGCGGGGCTAACCGCATCGTGGCAAGGCATTCCATGGCAAGGGTGGCTCGCCGTGAGTTACGTTGGTCTTTTTGAAATGGGCGTGACATTTATGCTGTGGCTGAGCGCGATGAAATATACTCAGAATACCTCTCGGATCAGTAATCTGATATTTATATCACCGTTTATTTCACTGCTATTACTCGCCACCATTATTGGTGAGACCATTCATCTAAGCACTTTAATTGGTTTGATGTGTATTGTGGTGGGATTATTAATTCAACAGCGCACAGGCAAGCGTGACAAACCGTCCGCTGCCAGTGCGTCGTCATAGTCATTCATGTAAAGCTCAGTGGCGTCACCTTATGGGCGCCACAATCACACAGTGTGGACTAGGGGTTAGCCAACTTTACGCTGTGTCATGTACTGATAGAGCTCGTCAGCAGAAAGACCATCTTGCAGTAAGCCTTGGGTGATTTCTTCAATGCGCTCAGAACGGCGCTCTTCAATCACAGAATTAAATTGGTAAACCAGTTCACGCAAGTATTTCAGTGGCACTTGACGTGCAGCACTGCGTACACGCTCTTCACTTTGGCTACCTAATTCTTGCAGTAATTTGCCAAACATGATTTTTTCTGGCGATTCCTCAAGTTGTTCGAGGACGCGCGCCATTTCGATTGTCGATAATGACATAGTGTGTAACTGACCTTTGAGATAAAAACGAAAAGGAATGAGCGTTAATTCGATTTGCTTAGTAAATATACTCCGAACCACGCACTTTTAGCAAAATAAAAAAACGCTGGCCGAAGCCAGCGAAAAGGGATGATGGGTTGTCGAGACCCCTGCGTTTTTCACGTCTTATTATACTTTGCCAACTGAGACGTTGTTTTTATTGATTTTCTTACTGTTTTACCGTTGCTGCATGCCATTGCTTCCCAACTGGGGACCACAAAATCACGAGGCCAGGCAACAAGAGCCACATATGTACGGTCATCAGATCGCTGGCCGATAACCCCAAGCGCTGGGTTAAGCTGACCAAAAGCCCTGCACCACTCATTTGGAACAATCCCAATAAGGCTGCCGCTGTGCCAGCACGGTCAGAAAATGGGGCTAAAGCGGCGCCGGCTGACGCGCCTAACACCCAAGCAAAGCCAAATGACGAGGTAAAAATCGGCAACATAAAGGCCCAAGGCGTCGCAATAGAGCTTAATGCCAGCATCAGCCCACCCGAGCCTACCAGCATCATCAAGCCAATATTGAGCGCACGGCGGCTACCAAATTTTTGCATGTAGCGTGGTGCTAGCATCGCCGCGGCAATGTTTAATGCCGCGTTGGCACCAAACCAAAAAGTGAAACTGTTCATGGAAATACCGTACCTATCCATCAGCAATACAGGCGCGGAGGTGACATACGCTAAGATCACCGCCATAGCCAGCATGCAAAGGATGATGTGGTAGGTAAATGTTGGTACACGTAGCACTTGCCAATAACGGCGTACGCTAAATAGGCGACCCGAAGTGTCCGTGTGCGCAGGGCGTGTCTCGGGCAAAAAGACCATCACTAATACCAACCCTAATACCGCATAACCGAGCATAAAGGTGAAGTTAGCGCGCCAGTCAAAGACTTGGGTAAGCCAGCTCCCCAATAGCGGCGCCAAGGCAGGAACAAAGCAAATCGCGCCATTAAGATAGCTAATCATGTGGCCGCTGCGCTCTGCACCGAATCTGTCACGCACCGCTGCAAATGCACACACGGAAGTCGCGCACGCGCCAAAACCTTGTAGCAAACGCGCCACCAGCATCATATCCATCGAGGTGGCGAGCCACGCCATCAAAGAGCTCAGTCCATAGAGCAGTATGCCAATGACGGCTACAGGTTTGCGACCAAAGCGATCAGCCAACGGGCCAGCGAACAGCTGACCTAAGCCTAAGCTAAACATAAACCAAGTGATGGTATCCTGTACCAGCGTCGGGTTAACGTTAAAGTCTCCCGCCATATGCGGCAACGCCGGTAAATAAATATCAATCGCCATCGGGCTAAACAGCACCAGTAACACCATTAAGGCGACCAGTAAGCGATTCGATGTCGGTGAATCAGTGTGTGACATTGGTTACTCCTCTATACAGGCACGCAGTATAGTGGCTTCAGGATATGAACCATAATGGTTTATAGTAAAAGCAGTTATTCCCAAGGAGAATACCTGTAATGGATTTGGACCAGCTGCAGCGCACCGACCTTAATTTATTGGTGTGCTTACATGTATTGTTGGAAGAGTGTAATGTCACGGGCGCGGCAAAACGGCTGCATTTAAGCCAATCGGCAGTGAGTAAAAACTTAGCCCGACTTAGAGCGCAATTTAACGACCCGCTTTTTACGCGAGCGGCCCACGGGCTCAAACCCACCGTTCGAGCGCAAGCCTTACAGGCCAAATTACGCGCTTTACTCAATGATGTTGCGGCGATGACCGAGCCGGATCACTTTCAGCCGCACTTAAGCGATCGCTGTTTTCGCTTTGCCCTCGTCGAGAGCGCCTATCCATTGCTACTGCCACAGTTTATTGGCGATATGCTAGAAGCGGCCCCAGCTATCACCCTTAATACCGCCGCTTGGGATCAAACCACCTTTGATGGGCTTGCGCGAGGCAATATCGACTTTGGCATTACCGGTAAAGATTTAAATCCCGCCGATGCCATGCTGACCATGATGCCGCCCAAAGGCGTACGCTACCAAGAGCTTTGCCAAGATCACCAGTGTGTATTGATGCGCGCTGATCACCCGGCACTCAAGGGTCCATGGGATGAAGCGCGTTACCTTGGACTGCGACATGTACAGGTGAAGTGTGATGGGAATGACCGCTGGCTGTTGGACTATAAACTGGCAGAGCGTAATATTGAGCGTGACATTGCCATGTACGTGCCAGATTTCAACAGTGCGGCGAGCCTGTGTACCTATACCGACCTGGTGTTTACTTCACCAAGCCAGTTTGCGCATTATATTGCCGCGTCGCTCAATTTGGTGGTAAGGCCGTTACCGACGCCAATACCGCCGATGGCGTACACCTTGTTTTGGCATCAAAATCAAGAAAATGACCCGGGGCACCAATGGCTGAAAGCCTTGATTATTTCACGCTGTCAGCAATTTAGCCCAGCAAAATTGTAGCCTATCGCCAATCGCGCTAGGGTCTAACCCACTGGTTTTTTACGCGTGGCCGAACATGGCAAGTTCACCCCATACAAAGAAGGAAGAATAATGGACGCGACCCTTACCAAGCGTATTGAGCAGCTAAGACACTGGCTGGCTCAACACGATTATGACGCCCTACTCATCCCCCATGAAGACGAATACCTCGGTGAGTATGTGCCTGAGCACAACGAACGCCTTCACTGGGCGACCGGCTTTACCGGCTCAGCAGGCGCTGCGGTGATCACCCGCGACAAGGCAGCAATTTTTGTTGATGGCCGCTATGTGGTTCAAGTCCGTAAGCAAGTCCCCGCCGGCTTGTTTGACTACTGCCACCTGATTGATGAGCCACCGGTACAATGGGCCCAGCAACAATTGCCAAAAGGTGCCAAGCTGGCTATCGACGCTCGCATGCATAGCGCTGCTTGGTACAAACGCACTCAACGCGCGTTGGATGGGGCTTTGACACTGGTGAGTGTGGAGCAAAACCCGATTGAAAGCTTGTGGGACGATCGCCCCGCCCCGCTTAATAGCCCTGCTATTTTACTGGGTGAAGAGAAAACCGGCCGCGCCAGCTTGGATAAGCGTCAAACCATTGGCCAGCAGTTAGCCGATCAGAATCTTGATGCCGCGGTACTCACTCAACCCGATGCCGTCTGTTGGCTGCTCAATATCCGTGGTCGCGATATCCCACGTTTGCCCGTGGTACTGACCCAAGCGATTATCAAGCAATCCGGTGACGTGACGGTGTTTATCGACCCTGACCGTCTCCCCGAAGGCTTTGCTGCTCACGTAGGCCAAGGCGTGAGCGTCGCGCACCCTGATAGTCTGGTTGATGCCCTGCAAGCGCTGAGCGGTCAACGTGTATTGGTCGACCCAAACGGTGCCAATGCGTGGACACTGGACACCCTCCAACAAGCGCAAGTCACTGTGGTGGAAGCGCAAGACCCATGTGCGCTTGAAAAAGCGGCCAAGAACCCGCAAGAAATCGCCGGTATGCGTGCCTGTCACGTGCGCGATGGTGTTGCCGTGACTCGCTTTTTGGCCTGGTTTGACCGTCAAGTCGACGCCGGTGAACGCCCTGATGAAGCCGTGCTCGCAGACACCCTGTATCAATTCCGCCAACAAGACGATCAACTGGTCGACTTAAGCTTTGATACCATTTCCGCCGCCGGTGGCAATGCGGCCATGTGTCACTATAACCACAACAATCAGCCCAAACCGAGCGTGATTGAGAGCAACAACGTCTACTTGGTCGACTCAGGCGGTCAATACTATGACGGCACCACCGACATCACCCGTACCGTGCCAGTGGGCGAGTGCAGCGCTGAGATCAAAAAGGCCTTCACGCTGGTGCTTAAAGGGCATATTGCGTTAGCGACCGCGCTGTTCCCGAAAGGCACCTCAGGCAGCCAGCTTGATGCCTTAGCACGCCAGTATTTGTGGCAACACGGCTATGATTTTGACCATGGCACCGGTCACGGTGTCGGGCATTTCTTGGACGTGCACGAAGGCCCGCAGCGCATTTCCAAAGCGCCCAATAGCGTCGCGCTATTGCCGGGCATGGTGGTATCAAACGAGCCGGGCTACTATCGCGCCGACGCGTTTGGGATCCGGATTGAAAACCTCGAGTTGATTGAAGAAAAGCCCACCGAGGGCGACATGACGATGCTCGGGTTTGCCTCACTCACGCGTGCACCGATCGATCGTCGTTTGGTCGATGTGAGCTTACTCAGCGAGGCGGAAATCCAGTGGTGGAATCGCTATCATCAAACCGTGTGGGATGAAATCAGTCCCCACCTCGATGATCAAGACCAAGCTTGGTTAAAACAAGCGACCGCGCCGTTAAGTCGTTAAGTCGCGTCTTCACCGAGTATGAAAAACAAAAAGCGTCCGATTGGACGCTTTTTTTATTCCCCTTTCAGGGCTTTCTCGACCGCTTTGGGAGAAAAGCCGCGCAAAGTCGTATCGCCAATGCAAATCACCGGGACACCCCGCGAGCCAGTTGCCGCCAGCAGCTTCTTGCCTTTGGGCGTGGCCGTATCGACAACACGATAACGCAGCCCTTTTTTATCCAAGTAAGCTTTGGCCGCCTCACAGTGAGGACAGCGCGGACCTACATATACAGTAATACGTTTCATGCCCGCATTGTCGCTAACCCGCTGCCGTTTGTGAAGCCATTTGCGCCTGACGCGCGATATCGTAGATGTTATCCCAATCTTTCCACACCACCTCAAAACCGAGCGCACGAACGCTGGCGGCTACCTCTGCCGCGCTGCGCTCATCACTGATAGCAAACTGCTCCAATTGTGGCTCCGGGTTCGCGTAGCCGCCCGGTTGGGTTTTTGACGCCGCGGATAAGCTCGTGACCCCAAGCGGTAACACATTGTCGCGAAAGTGCGGTGACTCACGTGTCGATAGCGACAGCTCCACCTGCGGATTCCACAACCGATAGGCACAAATCAGCTGAACCAGCTGCTTATCCGTCATCACCGATTTCGGCTGCAGCGCGCCCGCGCAAGGACGTAAGCGCGGAAAAGATAGCGAATAGCGGCTTTGCCAGTATTGCTTTTCCAAATAATGCAGATGCTGGGCGGTAAAAAAGCTGTCGGTACGCCAGTCCTCTAGGCCAATCAAGGCGCCCAAGCCGATCTTATCGACCCCTGCTTGTGCCAACCTATCTGGGGTTTGCAACCGGTAGTGAAAGTCGGTTTTATTCCCGCGCTTGTGGTGTTCCCCATAGGTTGGAGCGTGGTAGGTTTCTTGGTACACCATCACCGCATCCACACCTTGTGCCACCAAGGCGCGATACGCCTCGGTATCTAGCGGCTGCACCTCCATCGCCACATGATGAAAGTATTGCTTCACCACCGGTAAGGCGCGGAGAAAATACTCGAGCCCTACCTTGGTTTCATGCTCACCGGTCACCAAGAGCACACTGTCAAAGCCCATTTTTTTGATCGCTTCACACTCGGCGGCGATCTCGGCTTCATCCAGCGTGCGCCGTTTGATTCGGTTTTCCATCGAAAAACCGCAATAAGTACACACGTTGGCGCACAAATTGGAGAGATACAGCGGAATGTAAAACCCCATGGTGTAGCCAAACCGCTGCCGCGTCAGCGCCGCAGATTGCTGAGCCATGACCTCGAGATATCCTTCAGCGGCAGGGCTGATCAGGGCGGCGAAGTCGTCCAAATTACGCGATGACTTGGCCAACGCCCGCTCAACATCTTGACGCGTTTTGCTGTAAATCGAAAGCCGATGATGATCCCAATCGAGTGCCGCCCACCGCTCAGAAAAACTCATCACGCCTCCTTAGCGTCAAGAAACGCGGTTAAGGGGCTAGAAGCGTGGGCGTGATTTTGTGTGCCCGCCAGCCCAGCGCGATACGCACATCGTCCGGCTTCAACCGCTTGTTTGAACGCCGCGCCCATGGCAATCGGATCGCCAGCGGTGGCAATCGCGGTGTTCACCAAGACGGCATCAGCGCCGCGCTCCATCGCTAACGCCGCATCTGACGGTGCGCCAATGCCAGCATCAATGATCACCGGCACACGGGCTTGCTCGATAATGATGTCGAGAAACGCCATTGAGGCCAGTCCTTGGTTGGAGCCAATCGGTGACCCAAGAGGCATCACCGCCGCGCACCCCACCTCTTCTAAACGCTTACACAGCACAGGGTCAGCATGGCAATACGGCAGCACCGCAAACCCCTCATCCACAAGGGTTTTCGCCGCTTGAAGGGTTTCAATCGGGTCAGGCATCAAATATTTGGAGTCGGGGTGAATTTCCAACTTCACCCAGTGCGTTCCCAATGCTTCTCGAGCAAGACGCGCGGCAAAGACCGCTTCTTGCGCATTCTTCGCCCCCGAGGTATTGGGCAGCAGGTGCACACCGAGCTCGCGCAGCGGGGTTAAAATATCATCTTGTATGGCATGGACATCGACTCGCTTTAGCGCCATGGTGACCAGTTCAGTACCACTGGCCGCCAGTGACTCGGCCATGGTCTTGCGACTAGCAAACTTGCCGGTGCCGGTTAACAGTCGAGATGAAAACGTCGTATCCGCAATGGTTAACATGATTATCCTCCGGCAATCGCTTGAAAGACCGCCAAGCTATCGCCAGCGGTAAGTGACGTGGATGACCAAGCATCACGCGCAATAATGGTCTGATTTAGCGCCACTGCGACCGACTCGGCTGGCACCTTCATCTCCTCAATCAATTGCGCGACGGTCGTGGCATTGACCTCTGTCGGCGTGTCATTAATGGTTAACTGCATCGCTTACCTCCCGCTTAGGCTGACAAACCGCACAATGCGGATCCACGGGCAGCGAAAAGTGCTGCCATGTCATGGTTTGTCCATCCAGTCGTGACAAGCGATTGGTCCCGACCGCCTGCCCTAATAACAGCTTTATTCCTTCCAGCGCTTGCGCGGTGGCCATCATGCCGACCACAGGTCCCATTACCCCGGATTCTGCACAGCGTGTGGGTTCAGAAAGCGTCACGTCTGCGAAGGCGCACGCATAACATGCGCTATGCGGTTGATAAACCAATAACTGGCCTTGCCAACCGATCGCCGCTGCGCTCACCAACGGCGTACCAGCCTCTACACAGGCTTGATTGACTGCATGGCGAGTGGCGAGATTATCACTGCAATCAAGGACCACATCCGCCATCGCTACTTCGAGCGCCAGACGCTCACCTTCTAGATAGGCATTGATGGCTCGGCACTGGCAATGTGGATTCAGCGCGACCAAGTTAGCGGCTAGCGACGCGGCTTTATCGGTGCCGATTTGCGCCTCCCGATACGCCACCTGACGCGCCAAGTTAGATAGCTCAATGTGGTCCGAGTCAGCAATCGCTAACTGACCCACGCCAGCGCCTGCAAGATAGAGGCCCGCGGTGGTTCCAAGCCCACCGGCACCGACCATTAACACACGCGCCTTGCTAAGTGCCTGCTGCCCGCACTCTCCAACTTCTGGCAGCATGATTTGCCGGCTATAACGCAGGTATTCACTGTCCGATAGCATCACGCCCTCCTTGTTGTCTGGATGGATTAAGACAGCGGTCAAATGCGTCAATGCGCGCCGCTAAATCAGGCGCTTGCGTCACGGCACGGACCACCGCAATGGCGTCCACGCCAGTGCGCCAAACGTCAGGGGCTCGGTTGAGATCAATACCGCCAATCGCCACCGTCGGGAAGCGGCCATCCACAGTCGCCACCTGCTGCGCTAACGCAGAAATGCCTTGCGGCGGCTCGGCGAGCTGTTTGGTGGTAGTGGGAAAAATATGGCCGATGGCAAGATAACTGGGCGAGAGCGCAATCGCTGCAGCAAGTTGTTCGGGACTGCGTGTCGATACGCCAAGGCGCACGCCTTGTCGTGCGAGCCGGTCAAGATCCGCCTCTTGTATGTCTTGCTGGCCCAGATGAACGCCATAGGCGCCAGCTTCAAGCGCAAGCTGCCAGTGATCGTTGATAAACACCTGGGCATAGTGCGCGCGGCCCAACGCCACCGCACGCTGTACCCAGTCTGCCAATTGGGGATGTCCCGGCTGCTTCACACGCAGTTGCACGGTTTTCACCCCCAAGCAAAGCAAGCGTTCGAGCAAGTCCACATCGTCTACCACCGGATATAATGGGCCTATACCTTCAGACATAGATGCAAACGGGGTCAGGCTCATGACTCCACCTTATCGCTGTCCGCTACCTCAGCGCCTTGTTGTGACGAATGATGGGATTTTTGCAGGTAGAGCTCACTGCCCTTTGCTCGAAACTCTTGCGATTTTTGCTGCATGCCTGCTAACGGGTCTTCCAGCATGGTGACATCAATCGCTTCGCCCGCAGCGGCATAGCCATTTTCTTTGGCATAATCGCGGACTTCTTGGCTGATCTTCATAGAGCAGAATTTTGGCCCACACATGGAGCAAAAATGCGCGACCTTGCCCGACTCTTGAGGCAGTGTTTCATCGTGATAAGCACGCGCCGTCACTGGATCTAATGCAAGGTTAAACTGATCTTCCCAGCGAAATTCAAAGCGCGCTTTGGAAATGGCGTTATCTCGCACCTGCGCGCCCGGATGTCCTTTGGCTAAGTCGGCGGCGTGCGCACACAACTTGTAAGTGATAAGCCCAGTTTTAACATCCTCTTTATTGGGCAGACCCAGATGTTCTTTGGGCGTGACATAGCAAAGCATCGCACACCCAAACCAGCCAATCATCGCCGCACCAATCCCGGAGGTGATGTGGTCGTAACCAGGCGCAATATCGGTAGTCAGCGGGCCTAAAGTATAAAAGGGCGCTTCGTGGCAATGGGTGAGCTGCTCGTCCATATTCTCTTTGATCATGTGCATGGGCACATGGCCGGGGCCTTCAATCATCACCTGCACATCGTATTCCCATGCCACCTTGGTTAGCTCGCCCAGGGTACGTAACTCACTGAACTGGGCTTCGTCGTTCGCGTCAGCTACTGAGCCGGGACGTAACCCATCGCCTAATGACAGCGATACATCATAGGCAGCACAAATCTCGCAGATTTCACGAAAATGGGTATAGAGGAAGCTTTCTTGATGATGCGCCAAGCACCATTTGGCGATAATCGACCCACCACGCGAGACAATCCCAGTCACGCGATTGGCAGTCATGGGCACATAGTGCAAACGCACCCCAGCGTGAATGGTAAAGTAGTCGACCCCTTGCTCGGCTTGCTCTATCAAGGTATCGCGCATCACTTCCCAAGTCAGGTCTTCGGCAATGCCATTCACTTTCTCAAGCGCCTGATACATAGGCACGGTGCCAATCGGGACTGGGCTATTACGTAAAATCCACTCGCGGGTTTCGTGGATATTGCGTCCGGTCGATAAATCCATCACCGTATCCGCGCCCCAACGGGTCGCCCACACCAACTTTTCGGTTTCTTCTTCAATGGAGGAGCTCACCGCCGAGTTACCAATATTGGCATTCACTTTCACCAGAAAGTTACGCCCAATAATCATCGGCTCCGCTTCTGGGTGGTTAATGTTGGCCGGAATAATCGCACGCCCTTCAGCAACTTCTTGGCGCACAAATTCGGGAGTGATGTTTGAGGGTAAATGCGCGCCAAAGCTTTCTCCTGGGTGCTGGCGGTTTAGCTGCTCTTCACGATACTGCTGACGTCCCATATTTTCCCGGATAGCGATAAATTCCATCTCTGGGGTGATAATGCCTTGGCGTGCGTAGTGAAGTTGGGTCACACATTGGTTAGGTTTTGCCCGACGGATAGACGGTAAGGCACTAAAGCGAAGATCATCTAAGGTTTCATCACTAAGGCGGGTCTGCGCATAGTCTGAGCTCACTGCATCAAGAAACTCTGTATCGGCACGCTCATCAATCCAGGCTTTGCGCACTGGCGCTAAGCCTTGGTAAATATCGATAGCACTCTGTGGGTCAGTATAAGGCCCTGATGTGTCATAAACCCGAATGGATTCATTGGCTTCGTACTGCGGATTATCTTTACTGCCACCCACAAAGGTCGGAGACAAATGGATTTCTCGCATCCCTACGCGAATATCGGGTCGCGATCCCTCGACATAGACTTTTTCCGAGTTGGGGTAGGTTTGCGCAGAGAGGGAATCGATAAAAGATTTGGCCTCAAGACGGGCCTGTTTACGGGTCGACATAGCATTACTCCGGTGTTCATTATGGGAATTAATGCTTGCCGGAAAACGCTGAATTGAGATGTGAGCAAACTGGCAGACGCGTACGGTCTGTGATCTGATGCATCTCTTGTTCCCTTCGCTGGTACTAACCAGATCAGGTTCAACGGATCCCACTTAACGTGGTCTCAGCCAATTGGCACTCCGACAAGTTCAACGCCAGTATAAGAAATCACCGCCGCAACAACAAGCGACGTAATGGCATGTTTTTACCTACCCAGTAATGCGTCCTAGCAACCAAGCCCCCATCGCGGCCGCTCCTAAGCACAACGCAAGGTTGAGACCCACGTTTAACAAGGCTTTCACCGTCTCACCATGTTGAAAAAGAAGCAAGGTATCCACTGAAAAGGTCGAGAAGGTGGTGAACGCGCCCAAAAAGCCAATCGCAATCAGTTGACGCCAAGGCACTGGGGCAATCAGTTCTTGGCTCATCGCCGCTAAAAAGACACCCATCGCTAATGATCCCAGCACATTAACCATTAGGGTGCCGTAGGGAAATCCTCGACCAAACACCGCGACGCTCCACTCTGAAACTAAAAAACGCGAAGACGCCCCTAATGCGCCACCAAGTCCTACCCACAATATGCTTACCACAGGGTGCTCCTTTCGATTGGTAAAAAGTCATCATACCGCGACATGTGAACAAGAAACAGGAGGAAGAAAAAGGGAAGAGGGTTAGGGGTGCTAGAAGCATAATGAGTCACATACAAAAAAAGCACCGACAATGTCGATGCTTTGATGTTTGGCAGGGGTAGAGGGATTCGACCGGGCTGGCGACCCAGCCCCCAACACGCTTTTGTGTAGATTGCATGTTCACATCTACCCTTAATCGGCTTACGAGAAGCTTGATGATTCACATACAAAAAAAGCACCGACGATGCCGATGCTTTGGTATTTGGCAGGGGTAGAGGGATTCAACCGGGCTGGCGACCCAGTACCCAACACGCCTTTTGTAGTTTGCATGTTCACATCTACCCTTAATCGGATTACGAGAAGCTTGATGATTCACATACAAAAAAGCACCGACAATGTCGATGCTTTGGTATTTGGCAGGGGTAGAGGGATTCGAACCCCCAACACGCGGATTTGGAATCCGCTGCTCTGCCAATTGGAGCTATACCCCTGTATATAGGTGCCTATTGTAGCGATCCCGCGACAAATTACCACCACCAATTACTCTTCAGACGTTTAATCGCTTATTTATAAAGCAAATCACCCCAACGACTCAATAACAAAAAACCCCAGCTTCTCAGCTAGGGTTTCTAAGTAGTGGCGGAGTGGACGGGACTCGAACCCGCGACCCCCGGCGTGACAGGCCGGTATTCTAACCAACTGAACTACCACTCCGCACCAATTCTGTATGACTAAAGACTTATATCTCTTGGCTTTAATCAATTGTAATCAAAGCCTGGCGATGTCCTACTCTCACATGGGGAGACCCCACACTACCATCGGCGCTGCTTCGTTTCACTACTGAGTTCGG